>DAOUOU010000211.1 GCA_030626465.1 Bacteroidales bacterium | reverse complement strand
TTAATTTTTAATTATTAATTCTTAATTCTTAATTACTTTCCTGTTCCATTAGTTTCATAAATACATCTTCTATAGTTGGTTGGATCAATTCGATTTTTGTTTCCGCATGCCCGTTTTTAAACAGATAAGATTGAAGCTGATACATATCAACCTCCGAATTCTTATCAGTGTAATGCAATGTCTGGCCAAAAGGGAAAACGGATTCGCATTGGGGATACTCTCTCAAATCAAGCAATAGCTTGTACAAATCAGCCGATTTGAGAGCATATAAACATCCGCCGAATGTTTTAAGTATCTGACCTGGTTTATCTATTGATAGTATTGAACCATTTTGAATTAAAGCAACTTTATCGCACATTGTTGCTTCATCCATATAAGGAGTAGATACAAGTATGGTGATGCCTTTGTCTTTCAATTCTTTCAACAACTCCCAGAATTCACGTCTCGACACAGCATCAACACCAGCGGTTGGTTCGTCAAGAACCAGTAATTTCGGTTCATGTATCAGGGCACATGACAGAGCGAGCTTTTGCTTCATTCCACCGGATAAGTTACCAGCCAGACGGTTTTTAAAGGGTTCTATTTGCTTATATACCTCCCGTATCAAATGATAATTTTTTTCAATAGTTGTCCTAAATACTGTAGCAAAAAATTGAAGGTTTTCAGCCACTGTCAGATCGCTATACAAAGAAAACCTTCCTGGCATATATCCAACTATTAATCTTACCTTTCGGAAATCTCTGATAACATCCAGGTTGCCGATTATTACAGATCCTTTATCCGGTAACAATAAGCTTGTTATAATTCTGAACAGTGTTGATTTACCGGCACCATCAGGTCCTATAAACCCAAAGATCTCCCCATGCCTGACTTCGAAAGAAATATCGGTCAAAGCAACTTCTTCTCTGTAGGTTTTTCTTATGTGCTCAGCCTCTACCATTACAATACATTATCCAAACTAACAAGTCTGACTTCACCAGGCATGTTAATTTTAAGGGTTCCATCATTAATTACTCTTATTTTGACAGCATACACAAGATTCACCCTCTCTTCTCTTGTTTGAATGATTTTCGGTGTAAATTCAGCCTCCGATGCTATGGAGCTTATTGTTCCTTCAAACTTGCGAATACCGCCTGATCCGTCATCAGTAAAAACATCTACTTTTTCTCCTATTTTAAGCAAAGGCAACTGGTCACCACTAAAGTAAGCCTTAAGTTCCATAACTTCCAGATCTGCAATTCGAAGGAGTGGTCTTCCAATTGCTATCGTTTCTCCCTGTTCAGCATACATGGCCAAGATGGTACCTTTCACGGGGGTACAAACTATAGCCCGCTGAATCATGTCTTCAATCTTTTCAATGTTCGCATCAACAATTGCCATTTCAGCATCAATAGCTGTATAGTTAGTTCTTACTTTAAGAATTTGTTTCTCCGTGATAAGTAATTTATTGTTCAGATCATCCCATTGTTTTTTTGAAGCTGCACCATCTTCGAGCATTTTATCAACCCGAATCAGGTCGTTTTCAACTGCTTTTTTCTGTTCCTCCAGTACAGCAATTTCTGCCGCAATATTTGATTTTTTAGCAAGTACAGAACTTTTGCGTGCATACAGTTCAACTTTTCTCAGATGATTCTGTATGGTATCAATTATGTATGCTACTTCTCCCGAATCAACAATAGTTCCCTCTGCAATATTCTTCTTAAGAATCTTTCCGTTTGTTTCGGATGACAATAATATCTCTATGGCTGAAAAATTACCAAAAGCATCAGATTCTTCATTGCGCTTATCGCAAGAAATACCGACAATGAGCAATCCAATTATCAAATAATACAAGCTTTTCATATAGTACATATTTTCGTTTTTATTTGTATTCTTCTGTTTTTTTAAATCCGTGTAAATCGATTCCATTCAACAGGTAAAGTCTGACCAATGAATTCTGATATTGAATTTTATGAGTTTCAAGTCCGATCCTTGCTATTATTTCAGCATTCAGATCTTCCAGGTAGCTTGCTGTTGTTATCGCTCCGTTTTTTAAAGCAGAAGCACTTCCTGAAGTAATAAGAATTCTCTGTGCAATAATTTGCCGATCCATGTTTATAAGATTGATCAATTTTTCCTGTTCGATTTGTTCTTTGTTTGCCGACATTTTAAGTTTTTCATTGAAATCATTGCGTTTACTATCAACAATTTCTTTTTGCTTGTGAATGATCTGTGCATTTCGTTGGGTTTGCTGCCAATCAAAAATCGTCCACGATAATCTGGCTCCGACGATATAATAATAATCCGATTGATTCTCGAAAAAATTCAATCCCGGATAACTATAGCCTGTTTGGCCATAGGCGTATAATTTTGGCAGGTTCTTGGCAGAATTTAAGGATGCCATTTTTTCCAGTTTTAAAGATTCAGCATTAAAATATGAATGCTCAGGTCTGGTTGTTATTGTCAACTGAGCTATACTATCAGTTACAATAAATTTTATATTCGGATCAAAATCCATCCCTGTCAGAATCTCTAAGGCCGAAAGTGTTTGTGACTGGTATTTCTCAATTTCCATTAATTGCTGATTGGTTGATAATAATTCCACGTGTAGTTTCTCCACTTCATTTCTGCTTATCATATCATTCTCATAAGCTGATTCAAGTTCTTTCCAACGTTTCTGAAGTATTGACTTTTTCAATTCCATTATCTCTTTGTTTTTGCCGAGAAGGCTCGATCTGAAAAAGAACTCAACAACCTGATCGTTCAATTGATACAACTCTGTTTCAATTTTATTGATCTGAGTTTCGCGCAATGCTTCATCGAGATTTTTTCCCCTCCTGGCTATACCACCATCATAAAGCTTCTGAACAGCTTCGATTCCTAAATTATACTGGAATCTGTCAATTTCCAGAAAAGTACCTGCCGGAGTGGTAACTGTAATTGCATCGTTTTGGTACCATGCCTTTCCATATGCCGAAAAACTTGGAAAGTTAGTGGCATTTTTATTCGACTTATTTAATTCGCTAATTTCATTAGTTGTCTCAATCTGAGGTCTTATTAAAGCATGAGTCCGGGCTGCAACAAGGCACTGCATCAAAGTAACTGAATCTGATTGAGCTGTGGTTAAAGAACTAATGGCCGCCAGTAAAGACAAAGTGATAAAAAATCTTTTCATAATCAATATTTTAGGGTTTCAGCGCATTTTTTATAAAAAGAAATACTTCATGCTTCCTTTCCTTCAGGAAAGTATAAGGTTCAGATATTAGTTCCTCACCAGCTACTTTTTTCATAACAGGATAAACAGCAAAAGGAAAAATTATCAACCCAAGCACATGCAGAAGTAAATGGATGGGATTACCAGCCCTTATAGATCCATTATCCATTTCTTTCTGGATCTGAATTATAAATTTTTTCAAATGAACAGCTATTCGATCTTTGAGAAATTCACCAAATTTATCTGGATGGTGATTCATTTCATTAAGCACAAATAATGGCAGGTAGCGATTTTCAAGAAGAACATCCACGTATATATCTACAAACTCTTTTAATTTATCCAACACACTCATTTCAATTTCAAGAATTTTCTGCAGACCTGTTGAAAGTCTTTCAATAACTTCATTAAATATTCCTTCAAAGAGTTTCTCTTTTTTACGAAAATAATAGTGTAGGAGGGCTTTATTGATCCCGGCTTCATCAGCAATTTCCTGCATTCGCGCACCAATCAGACCTTTCTTCAGAAATACCCGTCGTGCGGCTTCATATATGCGTTGTTCCGTATTTATATCTTTAACCATAAGGTTTAACTTTTTAGTTTAACTAATTGATTAAATTAGAAATTATTACTTAAACTTCATAGTATCTTACCGAATAACTTTATTTTAATAATTAATAAGCTCAACAAAAGAATGTCATCATGCAAAAAAAGTACTTTAACCAGATCTGGCTTTTTATACAATAATCATTAGTTCATGCAACAGTAACTCCGACAATATTTCTTCAGAAAATATTTTACAAAACACAATACCAAATATTCTTTGGATCTCCTGCGAAGATTTAAGTCCGCGACTTGGGTGTTATGGTGACCATGGTGACGGGCTTCCCCGCGCTAAACGATGGCCCTATGATTCGGGCACACAAATTCCCCTGGTTATTAAATGGCCAGGTACTATTCAACCTTCATCAGTTGACGATCGTCTCATTGGTTCTATT
>DAOUOU010000010.1 GCA_030626465.1 Bacteroidales bacterium | reverse complement strand
GGCTGGTATCGGGAATGTATTTTGTTGTCGGGTTGAAATATGCACCGGGAAGAATATTATAGAGTTTAACATTCTCATCTCGCAATGCTTTATTTTCTTCGATAAGTGATAAGTAGGTTGAATAATTATCAAATCTCGCGGTAAAACCACCAAGTACCGCATGTCTGACATTAAAAAGTTTGGTGCGATGGAAACTATTAAATTGAGCTATTAAAATGAATGCCAGTATCTCCAGAACCAGAAACAATATTGTCGAATGATATCGGTAAAAAAATCGGAAAAGGTTCCTCATAATCTGTCTTCATTTTCAACGAAGCAAGAATGGAAATTTATCTACATTTTTAAGTGCTATACCTGTACCTCTTGCAATAGCATGCAGAGGATCTTCAGCAATAAGAAAAGGAATATTGATAGTATCAGTTAAACGTCTATCGAGACCTCGAAGCAAAGAGCCGCCGCCAGCTAAATATATTCCCTTACTAACAATATCAGCATACAATTCAGGGGGAGTCTGTTCAAGAACAGAGATAATGGCAGATTCTATTTTTGACATGGATTTGTCAAGACAGTGAGATATTTCCTGGTAAGAAATAGGAATTTCAATTGGCATTGCAGTCATTAGATTAGGACCACGTACAGTATAATCGGGAGGAGGATTATCAAGGTCAGGAAGAGCCGATCCTACTTCGATTTTAATATCTTCAGCCGTACGATCGCCAATTTTTATATTATGCTGATGTCTCATGTATGCCTGGATATCAGCAGTAAATCCATCTCCTGCAATACGTATTGACTGGTTACAAACAATACCCCCGAGAGCAATAACTGCGATTTCGGTCGTTCCTCCGCCGATATCAACAACCATACAGCCTTCCGGTTCTTCAACATCAATGCCAATTCCTATTGCAGCAGCCATTGGTTCATAGATCATGTACACATCGCGTCCTCCGGCATGTTCGGAAGAATCCCTTACGGCGCGTATCTCCACTTCGGTACTTCCTGAAGGAATACACACAACCATTCTAAGAGTAGGAGTAAAAAACTTTTGCTTTGGATTGATCATCTTAATCATTCCCCTGATCATTTGTTCGGCAGCATTAAAGTCTGCAATCACACCATCTCTAAGTGGACGAATTGTCTTAATGTTTTCGTGTGTTTTGCCATGCATTTGTCTGGCGCGTTCACCAATGGCAATTAATTTACCTGTCGTCTGATCAATTGCAACAATCGATGGTTCATCCACCACTACCTTATCATTATGAATAATTATGGTATTAGCTGTTCCCAGGTCTATTGCTATTTCCTGAGTTAGAAAAGAAAACCATCCCATCTGCTCTAGTTGTATTTGTGTTAAAACCTGATTAAATCATAAAACTAAGAAGAATTTTAATAAGTCTTTTGATGAAACAAACAAGAAATCAACAATTATTTGGAATTCTGTATTTTACAATCTCTTCAGACCTATTATTCATATCTAAAAAATCAATAGTACGATTTGTTCAAATAAAGGTTCCTTTTTCCTGAAAGAATATCTTATTTAATGCTTAAAGTGTCTTATCCCTGTTAAAACCATCGATATGTTCTGCTTATCACAGAATTCAATAGAATCCTTATCACGAATCGATCCTCCTGGTTGTACTACCGACGTAATGCCAACATTATTGGCAATTTCAACACAGTCGGGGAAGGGAAAGAACGCATCAGAGGCCATAACTCCTCCCTCCAGTTCAAAACCAAAATTTTTTGCTTTATCAATAGCTTGTTTAAGCGAATCAACCCTTGAAGTCTGCCCCATACCACTGGCCATTAGTTGTTTATTCTTCGCGAGTACAATAGTATTTGATTTTGTATGTTTTACAACTTTATTTGCAAATTCGAGGTCGGTATATTCCTGATCAGTAGGTGTTTTTTTCGTTGCAGGATCCATCTTTTTACGATCCTCCATTGACATATCCCTGTCTTGTGCAAGTACCCCGTTAAGCAATGAACGGAATTGTTTCTCAGGTAGCTCGCAAGCCTTTCTGATAAGAATAATCCTGTTCTTCTTTGACTTTAATATCTCTATGGCTTCATTTGAATAGCCCGGAGCAATTATAACTTCACAGAAGAGATCATTAATTTCACCTGCAGTAAGCTTATCTATCTCCCGGTTGGTAATAAGTATACCTCCAAAGGCTGAAACCGGATCACCTGCCAAAGCATCTTTATAGGCTTCAACCAAAACATCTCGCGAAGCAATTCCGCAAGCATTGTTATGCTTTAAGATGGCAAAAGTCGTATCTTCAAATTCATCAATAAGATATACTGCGGCTTCAATATCAAGCAGGTTGTTGTAAGAAATTTCTTTGCCATGCATCTGGTTAAAAATATCATCGAATACTCCGTAAAAAATCCCCTCCTGATGTGGGTTTTCTCCGTATCTCAATACTTTAGCCGGAGCCTTACTTTGTTTGAAGACCTTTTCTGATGATTCTCTGTTAAAAAAATTAAAAATTGCAGTATCGTAGTTAGAGGATATATTAAAAGCGTTCATGGCAAGCTCTTTCCTTCTTTCAATAGTAGTTGCCGCACCATTGTTTAAAATTTCGAGCAAATCAGAATATTGATTTTGTGAAGGAATAATTGTTACATCTTTGAAGTTCTTTGCTGCTGCTCTTATCAGAGAAATCCCTCCGATATCAATCTTTTCAATAATGTCTTGTTCGCTTGCTCCTGCAGCAACTGTTTCCTCAAAAGGATAAAGGTCAACAACTACCAAATCAATCTCAGGAATACTGTATTGCTTGACCTGTTCATTATCCAATGCCTCATCTCTTCGAGACAGAATACCTCCGAAGATTTTTGGATGGAGGGTTTTTACTCTTCCTCCCAGAATGGAAGGATAAGACGTAATTTCTTCCACTGCCAGTACCGGAATATCCAGTTCTTCGATAAAAGATTTTGTACCTCCCGTAGAGATGATCTGAATTCCGTGTTCGTTAAGTTTGGTACAAATCTCATCAATCCTGTCTTTATGATAAACCGAAACTAACGCAGTCTTAATTTTTTTTGAAGTGCTCATTTACATTTTGTATTTAAAATATTTTGTTAATAGGATGCTCTTACTAAGATATTAACTTTTTACCTTCGTGATTTTTCTGACTATTTTGCCACGAAGGCTCTAAGACTCCAGGTTTACACAAAGCATTTATAAGTAAAACAAAGAAACACAAGAAAATACATACATAATCTTAAATCGAACTCACGTTAATTCAGGCAAATAATCCATAGAGCACGCGACTCAATCCGAGATAGATAAACATACCAAGAATATCGTTCATTGTAGTAATAAATGGCCCTGTAGCCACAGCCGGATCAATTTTAAACCGATTTAGAATAAGTGGAATGAAAGTGCCAAATATCGAGGCAAATAAAATGACTGTGAATAAGGCTGTGCTTACAGTAAGGGTTAACTGAATCGAATGAGTGAATAACAGGTTGTAAGTAAGGATCAAGATAGAAAAAGTAATTCCGATGATAAAGGCAATAGAAAATTCTTTCATTAGTTTTTTCCAGGTTGAGTCAAAATCAATGGTTTTGTTAGCAAGACCCTGAACAACAATAGAAGAAGATTGAACACCAACATTTCCTGCCATTGCTGCAATCAATGGAAGAAAAATGACCAGTTTGGGGTCTTTCAAAATTTCCAGTTCAAATATTCCGATTACATTAGCTCCCAATATTCCCCCGATCAACCCGATGAATAACCATGGAATACGTGCGCGTGTCAGGACAAAGACATTATCAGATGGCTCCACATCTTCAGTAATACCCGAAATCATCTGATAGTCCTTTTCAGCCTCCTCTTTTATTACATCAACCACATCGTCGATAGTAATGCGTCCCATCAGACGGCCAATGGTATCAACAACCGGAAGGGCCACGATATCATATTTCTCCATGATAATTGCAACATCCTCAGAGTCAGCATCAGTATTTACCGATATTATATCGGGTTTATATATGTTCTTGACTTTGGCATTTGAACGGGCAAGCATAAGCCGTTTCAATGAGATGGTCCCTTTGAGAATATCATTATTGTCGACAACATAAACATAATAAACCTCATCAACCTCAGACGCCTGCTTGCGAATTTCGTGAATGCATGTTTCAACATCCAGATTTTCATTAACCTTGACCAGTTCCTTTGCCATCAATCCACCTGCAGTATCCTCATCGTAACCAAGAAGATCGACAATCTCGCCAGCCTGATCTACGTCGTCAATATTTTGCAGAATTTCTTCTTTCTTCTCTTCAGACAGATCACCGAGAATGTCAGCAGCATCATCCGAATCCATCTTATCAATGAATTGTTTGGCAATGATTTCACCAGGTAATGCCTCAAGAAATCTTTCCCTGTTGTCCTCTTCCAGTTCTTTCAAAACATCGGCGGCCATCTCGCTATCCAGCAACAAGTAGACATATTTTGCCTCATCAAGAGTTAATCCTCCATACAATTCAGCAATATCAGCAGAGTGAAGATCTTTGATTTGCTCAAAAACTGCTGTTTCATCATTATTATTGACAGCTTCTTTTAAGTTGTCAACGATTTCCCGGGTTAGTTCAAATTTCATTGCCATGAGAAAAAGTTTTAGCGATTCAACTCCTCAACCAAATTAGTTAACTCAGTAAACTGATCTACGGTAAGTTGTTCGGGTCTTTGTGAAAGCAATTCGCTTTCGAGGGGCAAATTTATAAAAATACTGCGAAGAGAGTTTCGAATCATCTTCCGACGTTGATTAAAAGTTGCTTTTACAACTTTTAGAAACAAAACAGGATCACAATTCAGCTCTTTGGTTTTATTTCTGGTCAGCCTGATAACTGCAGATTTAACTTTTGGTGCAGGAGAAAAACAATGTTCGTGCACCGTAAACAAATATTCGATAGTATAATATGCCTGGAGAAGAACGCTCAGGATACCATATGTCTTATTGCCATGGGGTGATGCAATTCGTTCAGCAACTTCTTTCTGAATCATACATACGACCTGATGTACTTTGTTTCGATTTTCAAGGACCTTAAAAAAGATCTGACTTGAAATGAAATACGGTAAATTACCAATGATTGCCAAAGGTTCTTCCAGATTATCCAAAGAATACTTTAAGAAATCGGCATGAATAAATTTCTCTTTGTGAATGGTATAGGTTTCAAGGAGGTAATCAATTGATTCTCTATCAAGTTCAACAGCAAGAAATTTTGGTTCGTTTCGATTCAAGAGAAATTCTGTAAGCATTCCTTTGCCCGGGCCAACTTCTATAAGTGTTCTGTATTTCCCTTTCTGCAGACTATCAACTATCTTCAAAGCAATATTCCTGTCGGTCAGAAAGTGTTGTCCCAACCCTTTTTTGGCACCTGTTTTTTTCATGTGTACATTCTATCTTACAGCAAATGTAGAGAAACAAAGCAAATGTGAAATAAAATAGAGTCCACAAAGAGATAAAATAAAACCGCCGGCAGATAATTACCAGCGGTTGCTAAGCATTAAATACTTTATCAAAATCAATTAGAGTTGACGAAGCGATACGTTTACAATAAAAAGAATTACGGATGAAATAAACCAGGCACAATGGAATCAATTGTGCCTTTTTTATTGCCCTGCAATCCCTATGATTCCGGTTCCAACTATCAGATTAAGTTTTCCGTAACAAATATTCTTACTAATTTCAGTGTCTAAATAGTAAAATGGTTATGAAAAAACTCAACTCAATTATTCGAAAGGCATTTGTACTATTAACCGTGGCCGGTACGTTTGCATGCAATGCGCCTGAAACAGAAGTTCCTTCAGGTTATGCGGCTTTTGACTGGTTTGAATACCATGGCTACGATCCCCTGTTCGAAAGCATTGAACCTGGCTCAGATGAGTACCTTAATCCTATTCTGTCAGGATTCTATCCCGATCCCAGCATTGTAGGAGTTGGTGAAGACTATTACCTGGTAAATTCAACCTTTTCATTCTATCCCGGAATACCAATTTTTCATAGTAGAGACCTTGTAAATTGGACCCAAATTGGTCATGTCCTCGATCGTCCATCTCAGCTGAATTTAGACAGTTTGAGCATATCGCATGGTGTTTTTGCTCCGGCAATCTCATACGACAAGGGTATATTTTATGTAGTAAATACGATTGTCTATGGATCAAATAATTTTGTTGTTACTGCCAAAGATCCTGCAGGTCCATGGTCAGAGCCAGTTCTGTTTGAGTTTGATGGCATTGATCCCTCCATGTTTTTTGACGATGATGGCAAAGCATACCTGGTAAATAACGGAGCATCCGACTATGAACCACTTTACGAAGGACACCGGGCTATCTGGATCCAGGAATTTGATAAAGAGAACCTTAAACTGATTGGCCCCCGAAAAGTGCTTGTTGATGGCGGTGTTGATATTACCAGGAAACCTGTCTGGATCGAGGGACCACATATTTTTAAAGTAAAGGATTATTATTACCTGATAGCAGCTGAAGGGGGAACAGGCCCGGATCATTCTCAGGTAGTACTAAGAAGCAAAGACATCTGGGGACCATATATTCCCTGGGAAAACAATCCTATTCTTACTCAAAGGCATCTTGATCCAAATCGACCACATCCGGTAACCTGTACCGGTCATATGGATATGGTCGAAACGCAGAACGGAGAATGGTGGGCTGTTTTCCTTGCTTGTACACCCTATGAGGAGGATTATTATAATACAGGCCGGCAAACCTTCCTTTTACCTGTCAGCTGGAAGGATGGATGGCCTTCAGTACTTGCCGGCAATGAGCTGGTTCCATATGTGCATTCAAAACCCGTTTTACCCGAGCAATCCAAGGCTCCTGTTCCTTTGAGTGGTAATTTCTATGTACGGGATGAGTTCACTGATACTTCACTTGCAATGATCTATAGTATGATCAGGACTCCACATGAAAGATGGTATAGTCTGGAAGATAGCAAACTTCTTATCAGGGCCCGAAACGAATCCATTGACAATATGGCTCAGCCCTCATTTATTGGTCGGCGCCAGCAGCATAGCTATTGTTCCGCCTCAACAGTATTGCAGTATACTCTTCAAAATCCTGGTGACAAGGCCGGAATGGTAGCTTTCCAAAATGAGGAACATTACTATTTTACAGGTATTACGCTTAAAGAAGATGGCCAAGCTTTTGTTCTTGAAAAAGGCAGTGCCGAAGGTCCGGTAGAAATGGTCAGCACAACTATTGACATTGCAAATGATGCACCAGTGTATATAAAGATAGAAGCTCGCGGCAAATACTACGATTTTTATTATGCCCTGGAAGCCGGTAAGTGGAAATTACTTCAAAATGATGTTGATGGAATGCTCCTGAGCACTCATGTTGCAGGAGGTTTTGTAGGCACCTATTTTGGTATGTATGCTTACAAAAGCATACGGTAACAAGCTTTTTGCCATCTGGAGTTGATACAGTTGAAGTTAATTGATAATCAGAATGATAGATAAATTCTTCCTCTAATGAATTGAGACTATTTTTATCGTTGAGAGGAATTGAAATTTCACCAATAAAAAGGTAACGAATATCACCTATTTTCATCAATTAATCAATTGTGAAAAACCAAGAGAAATGGTCAACGTAACAATAAGCAGAAACACCAACAAGCGCAATGATGGAAAATATTGTCTTAGAAGCGTCGAGTCATACCCCGATGGTTGTTTTTAACCATAGTGGCAGACTGAAAATGGAAGGAAGATCATTTCCCGAGAATGTATCCAAGTTCTATGATCCTTTGATATCATTTGTTACGGAGATAAGTTCGAACTGCGTTGTTCTTGATATTAACCTCGAATATTTTAATACCGCTTCTTCCAAGAAATTGATGGATCTGTTCAAACATCTTGATGCCAATAACAATGTCCAAAATATACTTATCAAATGGCATTATGAAGAAGGTGATGATGACAGCGTAGAAACTGCTGAAATATTTGAGGAATCATTGTTCAGAACAGAATTCCGATACCTGGAAATTGAGGACGCAACTCTCTGATAGTTTATATTCTGTTCTGTTCTTCTATTGCTTACTCCAAATTCCCGTATTCAGATTTAAATCATTTACTATTCCTGCAAGCAACAATATTGTTATCCGGCTCAACACGGTCATTCTCTGAAAGAACCCCTTTAATGGCTTTGGTTCGCATCTCAGTTATAGTTGACAATATGCTGTTTTCATGTTTCATATACTCTTTTACAGTAGCAACGAGATTAGGGATCAGGCCATATCTTTTTTTTCAGCATGGCATCAATTGAAATTATTTACATCTTGGTGCAATCTCAAAAGTAATGATTAAACCCTATTCTGTCAATAACTATACGCAAATTATACAAATATCAAATTTTAACAACTTTTATGTGCAGATTATTTCTAATAAAATAATATTCGCTTAAATTGCGATCACCAAAAACCAAAACCGTTATGCATAAGATATTATTTCTGTGTATCCTATTTTTATTGCTGGTCGTTGAGGTAATTGTTGGGCAAAAGAGAATCTATAATACAGCCAGGATAACAACCGATCCTCCCCGAATTGATGGTATTTTTGATGAGGAAGCATGGAATATCGTGGAGTGGAACAGTAATTTTATACAGCATGAACCACATGCAGAGCAACCTGCATCAGAAGATACCAGGTTCAAGATTGTCTATGATGACAACAATATTTATTTTGCTATTCAATGCTTCGACTCATCCCCCGATAGTATAGTAAAGCGAATGTCGCGACGTGATGGATTTGATGGTGACCTGGTCGGAATCGCTATCGATAGTTACCACGATCTGAGAACAGGTTTCACATTTGCTGTCAGTGCATCCGGAGTTAAAACAGATGAGATTGTGATTGATAATGAAAGTTCTGATAATAGCTGGGACCCTATATGGTACTGTAAAACAAACATAAATGATCAGGGGTGGACAGCGGAAATTCGCATTCCCTTTACTCAGTTGAGATTTGGCAAACAAAATGAATACATATGGGGTTTACAGATAGGTCGCATTTTGTTTAGAAAACAAGAAACAACGCTCTGGCAATTCATTTCCCCGACAGCAGCAGGCTGGGTTTCTTATTTTGGCGAATTGCATGGGATCCGCAACATAAATCCACAAAAACAAAGAGATATAATCCCCTATGTTGCAGGAGGCTATGAATCCTATCAGCGCGATCCGGAAAATCCTTTTGCAGACGGGAGGGATGTTTTCGGAAATATTGGTCTTGATGCGAAATGGGGTCTTTCAAATGATTTTACACTCGATCTCACGATTAATCCTGATTTTGGTCAGGTTGAGGCTGATCCGTCTGAGGTCAATCTTACAACCTTTGAGACAAAATTTGATGAAAAACGTCCTTTCTTTATTGAAGGCAAGAATATTCTGAATTTCAGACTTACACCCGGCGGAGGTCCGCTTTCAAGCGATAATTTATTTTATTCCCGAAGAATCGGAAAATCTCCGTCATATTATTCTGATCTTGAAGACAATGAGTTTGAAGACCGTCCAACGAATACTACAATTCTCGGCGCATTTAAAATAACAGGTAAAACAAAAAAAGGGTGGTCTGCCGGTTTGATGGAGAGTATTACACAGAAAGAGATCTCAACGATAGATCTCAATGGGGAACGCAGGGAAATTGTCGTTGAACCTTTTACCAACTACTTTGCAACACGCATACAAAAAGACTTCAACAATTCCAACACCCGTATCGGGGCTATGGTCACTGCTACGAATCGTAATTTATCAGAACCCTATCTTGAAGATAATATACATAAAGCAGCTTATACCGGTGGTATCGATTTTAATCACCAATGGAAAGACAAAACATATTATTTCAATTTCAATACAGCTTTCAGCAATGTGCTTGGAACAAAAAAAGCAATTTATGAAACACAAACTTCAGCTCCTCATTTTTTTCAGCGAACTGATGCCAAACATCTTAGTGTTGATTCGACACGTACAAATTTAAGTGGTATATCGGGTACCATACAGCATGGAAAAGCGGGCAATGGAAAATGGATGTATACCATCTGGCTGACCTGGCGGTCACCGGGATTTAATTCGAATGATATCGGCTATTTGAGACGGAATGATGAAATACAGGAAATTGTCTGGGTTGGTTTCAGACAAAGAGAACCTTTCTCAATTTTCCGGAATTTTAATCTGAATATCAACCAATGGTACGGAATGACATTTGGCCCGGAAAAGAGATACTTCGGAGGAAACTTTAATGCTCACTGGACTTTCAAGAATTACTGGGCCATGGGAGGTGGTGTATCAAGAGAAAGTAAATTTATTTCAACTGAGACCCTTCGGGGGGGACCGGCTTTGATGTATGATGGCAGTTGGAATCCCTGGGTATATTTAGACACCGATAATCGGAAGAAAATACAATTTTCAGTTAATTATCAGTCTTATGTGCGGGATCATAAAACAGGCTATAATCATAGCACAAATTTTGGAATACGCGTTCAGCTATCAGACGCTTTAAATATTTCAATGTATCCCGGATATAGCAAACGATACGATGAAATTGAATGGGTTGAAACTCTCGACGATCTTGAAGAAGCACGCTATATAAGAGGGTCTTTGAATCAAACCACCACCTCCATGACCATTCGAATCAATTTCAACATAACACCTGATTTTACTATTCAATATTACGGCATGCCATTTATCTCAGCCGGCGAATATACAGAGTTCAAGTACATTCACAATCCCGGGGCCGATGATTTCAATAACAGGTTCATGCTTTATTCTGATGAACAACTTTACTATAATGCAAACGAAGAAGTATATGAAATTGATGAAACTATCAATGGAACAATTGATTATACTTTTGATCAGCCGAATTTCAATGTTTTTGATTTTAATTCGAATCTTGTTGTACGCTGGGAATATTTACCAGGTTCGGTGGTATACTTCGTTTGGACTCAAAACAGATCAGAAACACAGAACATGGGAAATTTCAACCTTGGTGAAGGTATAAAAACATTATTTTTAGACACATACCCCAGAGATGTCTTTTTAATTAAACTTTCTTACAGGTTTGGGTTATAATTATACGTGAAAAAATATAGACTATCTCACTATTAAAAACAAAAACCTGCTTTATAAAATGTTTTTACACACGTAACAGAAGGGCTCAAAGAGATTTATAAAGTATGGCATTTGGGGACGGGATTGACAGCTAACCTGCTTCATTAATCCGTCTAAGTACCTGTTTATCCTGTATAGAGATCATTCTTCCTTTGGAATGAACGATATGCTCATTATTAAATTCTTTGAGTACACGGCAGATACTTTCTTTTGACATACCTGTAAAATCGGCTAATTCCTGCCTGGAAAAATACAATTCAAAATTATCGGAGTTATAAACGCTTTCCGAAAGAAAAATTAATGCATCAGCAACTCTGCCATGCATTTGCTTTTGTGTGATGCTTACAAATCTATTACAGGTATCAATATACCGCTGGGAAAATGAATTCAAAAAGCTTTCTGCAAATTTCTCATTGCTCCGAAGTATTTTCTTGAAGGTATCAACATCAATCAGGCAAATAATTGAATCAATCAATGCAGTCACTGAAAATGTATATTTATTATCGGAAAACATTCCCGGACCAGCAAGAATTTCTGAAGGCCTGATCAGACCAATTAATAAATTTCGTCTGCTGTCAACTTCAATATTAAGTTTGGCCAATCCTGCATTGAACGAGATTACCTGGTTAAATACCGTTCCCTGTTTAATGATAGTTTCGCCTTTTTTGTATCTGATTGTAATCTTATTCGTATTAAAAAATTCTAATTCCTCCTTCGAGAGGTAATTGAAACACGCCGTTTTCCTGGTGCAATACACACAATTGTTAAGTTCCATTCAATAATAGTTATTTATGACAAATTAAGGTTCAGAGCAATCCTGTGTAAATGAATACTCATTAAATGAACCGTATTTAAAACTATAAACTGTATTTCAGGATTTTAATATCCTTAAATATTAAACAAATATAATATAAATCAGTTCAAAAATTGATTTATCTCAATAAAATTTTTGTTCAATTCCAATCTCAAACTGAATAAATATCAATTGCTAACAAAGCGAATATCAACTGATTTAAATGATTCAATCTGAGATTATTACGTATAATTGCTCGTAACTCCTAAGTAAATTTTACAAATTTAAATTCGTTAGATATTATGAGAAAAGTATTAAAAAATTTTGGATTAATTGCATCTGTTATTTGTATAACAATATTACTGATCCAATGTAATGACAAAGAAGAGACCAAATATGGAACGCTAAGCGGAAGTGTAGGTCTTGAAGATGGTACGGTAGCTGATGGAGCAATTGTTACTTTAAGTACAGAGGCTAATGCTGCAAATATTTTAGCAAGAGTAGTTGTTGATGAAAATGGTATGTATTCTATTATTGGAATTCAATCTGGTACCTACTATATAAATGCAAAATGGGAACCATCAAACAACAATAATTTACTGAAATCAGCTAACACTGTAATTCTTAGCGGAGTCGAATCTGAACTAACAGTCGAGGGAGATCAAACTTCAGATATTGTACTGGCCGGACTGGTTTCAGACGGAAATGGTATGGTTGATCTGGATGACGGTTGGGTATGGGATAATACGCATAGCATGATTGGATTTGAATTCCCATACGATGCGGTTAATGCGGTATTTTCAGGCCATTTTTCGAGTGTTGGTTTTGATGAAATGAATTTTGATGAGACTGCTCCTCAGAATACTGTGATCAGAGCATGGGTTGATATTACAAGTGTGGAAACTGGTTCGCCATCACCTCCATGTGGTCATGGACGGGACGGAATTACCGGATGTATTACGAATAGCTTCAAAGTTCAGAAAGATCCTGCTGATACAGTTGATAACTACTGTTCCGACGGAAGTGTTTATACGAGCTGGCCAAATGAAGAATTAGAAGAATATGATCTTTGGGGCGAAGGTGCAGTAACAACTTATATGAAACAAAGTGCTATTGTCGGAAGTACAGGGGTTGCCACTTTTGTAAGTACAGAAGTGACTCCTTATGGAACAGGTTATCTGGCAAAAGGAGATTTTACTTTTGCAGGTGTTACAAAAAACGTTGATATGTATTTTAGTTATCTGGAAGGATATACTAATGATGATAACACCAGAACCTATGCCAGCTTCTACGGATGGTTTAAATATGCTGCTCTGGATGATTTCGATATTTCCAGCGGACATGTAGGAGATGCGGAAATCACTGTTAAATTGTCTGCACAATTTAATAAACCTCTTTAATTAGAAGAGATTAAAAACAGAGGGTTGTATGCCCTCTGTTTGTATATTACTCAGACCATAAGGGCCTATGAAGTTTTTTACCTGAATCCGTCAAATTTTGTCTTAAAAAACAAAGTACAAATAGCGCAGGGAATCAATAGAAGTGAGAGAATATGACAAATGGATTTTCTAAGTGGGCCAATGCATTATTCGTGTTGGTAATTTTCTGTTCATGTGAATCTGAGAAACGAATTCCTCCAAGGGGATATTTGCCAAATACACCAAAAGCAACAGAGCAACTTGAGGCAGCGTATTTTTGGATTCCGCAGGATCAGTTAAACTCAGCTTACTGGAAGGATGCCAATTATGTTGAAATTGAGCTTGGCAATCTTGCAAGCGGCAACCTGTATGAGGAAGGATACCTGAATATGACAGGCACCTATAGCGGTTTAAGCGACTTTAACAGGGGGAACGACTCCAAACTGACTCTCAAAGCTGGATATGATGACGAATACATATACATACTTGCAGAATGGAAAGACACCACTGCAAATGCATCCTATATGTCGTGGTTATTTGATGGTCCTGAAGATCCTCGAAAGACTGATACTACCAATGAATGGACCTTACAGAGGAACCAGGATAAGCTAACTCTGTTATTCGATTTGGAAGGCAGTAATACCAAAGATGTTTGGGTATGGAGCCTGGCTCTGTCTGCTCCTTTCGACATGGCATTCAATTTAGCAACAAACGAACAGGGAAACATAACAGGAGACTTAGCGAATGTTCAAAGGAACTCTGAAGAAGCAGGAAGCAGAGCAGGTCCTGCTTTTGAGTGGAGTGGAGAAAGACAGGAAATTACACTCATTGATGGAACCAGAAAGTTGCTCGATCCTGCATACTACTTATTGGATGGTATGAAAACGGATTTCATAGGTGATCCTTTTAAAGGCAGAACTGTTTTCAATGAAACCGGGGATTGTAAGTTTTGTCATGGAATAAACGGAAACGGGGATTACACAGGCTCAGATGGTGGCAGACTCGATAAAGTCTCAACGCTCAGATATTCAAGAGAAAGTCTGATCACTTTCATTGAGTCTGTTGGACATGAAGGAAGTTCTGATCAGTATTGGGGAAAAATTAAGACCGAAGAAGAAAGACAAAACCTCATTGCTTTTATGCGTGGAATTGCAGGACTTCCGGGTAATTATATTCTTCAACCTGAATCAGAGCCTGATATTAAAGCACTGAATAATATCGGAACAGGTAGTATTGATAGCAGAAACAGTGAGTACAGACTATTGTTAAAAAGAAAGCTTAACACAGGAATTAATGGAGATGTTACTTTTTCACCGGAGAACACTTACAGTTTCACAATAAGATTATCCGATAATGACGACATCAATTATATCGGAAACTCCGGTACACAGTTGATTTTCAAAAGCAAAGATTTATGAGAATGAAGGTCAATTCATATAATTCACCGGGGATAATAGCAATTCTAATAGCACTTAGCATGTTCTATTCGTGCGAATATGAGCAAAGGGAACCTTTCGATGCCGGTAACCTTCCTGAGGTTGTGAGTTTTAACGAACACCTCATACCAATTTTTGAGAATAAATGTGTGAGCTGTCACCCCATATCTCCACCTGATTTAACACGTGAAAACGCATTTTTTGATCTTACAAACGGTAATTACCTGAATATTGAAAATCCCGAAAGTAGTTTTTTGTACGAGAAAATAAGCGGTAGTGGCAGCATGGCCAAGTATGCTGATGATTATGATAGGGCTATTATCCTCAAATGGATAGAACAAGGAGCTGAAGATAATTAAAATACGAACGAACATGAAGATAAAGTTTACGTTTTTTACACTGTTGTTTTTGTTTGCTGGCAGCAATCTGTATTCGCAGGATGATCTTATGGATTTGCTTGAGGAACAGGTTGAGGAAGAATCCCAGGAGGTTGCTTATACTTTTAAATCAACCCGTGTTATAAACAGTCATTCAATCGAAAGAATGAAAGCCCGCCAGCTCGATTTCCGGATCAATCACAGATTTGGAGAAGTGAAGCAGGGATGGTATGACCTGTGGGGACTTGATAATGCCCTTATTAGTTTCGATTTTGGCTATGGAATAAACGATTGGTTGATGGTAGGATTTCGCCGAAGCACTTACAAAAAAATGTACGACGGATCACTCAAATTCTCTCTGTTCCGGCAAACAACAGGTTCACACCAGTTTCCTGTTGCCATTTCCTATTATACCAACATGGGAATATATTCCCTAAAAGAAGAGGACGAGAATTTTAAGTTCACGAATCGCTTTTCTTACACACATCAGATATTGGCAGCCCGCAAATTTACTGAAGCCATCTCACTGCAAATCATGCCAACTTATGTGCATCGAAACCTGGTGGATTACAACGAAAAGAATGACGTTTTTGCAGTGGGTATAGGAGGCAGATATAAATTTCTCAGAAGAGTGGCCTTTACATTTGAATACTTCTGGGCAAATCATACTGCTTCCAGTGATAAATATTATAATCCGCTTTCCTTTGGATTTGATATTGAAACAGGAGGTCATGTATTTCAGCTATTCTTCACAAACTCTCAAATTATGGAAGAAAGTGGTTACATAACCGAAACCATGGGTTCGTGGGCTGATGGAGGTATCTATTTCGGATTTAATATTTCGAGAGTATTTGCAATTGGAGGACATAAAAAAGAATAATTGAAAGAAACGCAATGTTGAACAGATAATACGCATCATCATGAAAAAAAATATAATACTCTTAATCCTTTCTGTTGTTTTGATATATCCTATTCAAGCACAGAAATATATTACAAAAGATGGAGTCATTGATATTTTCTCAGAGACTTCTTTCTTTACAATTAAGGCTAAAAACCAAAAGGTAGCCAGTATATTGAATGTTGAAAACGGGGAGATTGTTGCCTCAACACTTGTAAGATCATTTAAATTCAGAGAAGCTCTGGTAGAAGAACATTTTAATGAAAATTACATGGAATCTCATCTCTTCCCCAAAGCCCTGTTTAAAGGAAAAATTACAAATTATAGTGAGATCGACCTTTCAAAAGACGGGACATATAAGGTGATTATTGAAGGAACATTTAGCTTGCATGGAGAAACACGGAACCTTAAAACGCCCTGTACCCTTGTTGTGAAAAGTGGGACCATCTCAGGAAAAACCGAATTCTATGTCTCTTTACAGAACTATAAAATCAAGATTGAAGACCAATACAAAGACCGTATCAAAGACGAAATAAAACTTGAGATACACTTTGATTATAAGCCGATGTAAAATTGTAATTATTAACATTATTGTTTATGAAAAAGCTAATAAAAATTGGATTGTTATTATTTGGAATTGGAATATTGTCAGCAACAGGTACCTACTTGTATGTTTTTCATAAGCCACACAGAAACATTGCCAAAGAGAAACCTAGTTACATTATTGATGCAGTGAATTTTTATGATGAATTTATTCATGATGAAGAAGAAAGTTACCTGAAATATGGAGATAAAGTAATTCAGGTAACCGGTGAAGTTGTAGAATTCAATTTAAGAGATAATGGCGCTTCACTTGTTTATCTTAACCCGCTGGAAGGTGTAAATTGTTCTTTTGACAGCACAACCGTGATAAGATACAACGACAAACTATCCGATATAGATGTTGGAGACAGGGTCACTGTAAAGGGTAAATGTGATGGGTTTGACTTTATTATGGGTGTAGTTCTGACACGATGTGTACTTATTGAGAAGCAGGAATATCTGTCCAGCATACAATCTGTGCATTAATATATTTTGTGTATTATTTGATCGATAACCAAACAATACAAGAGTAAATACACTTGAATTTCAATTAATCACATGCCACATCAGGTTAACCATTGCTATTAATAATAAGCTTGACGTTAATTTTTTCATGGTGATTTTTTTTAATATTTAAATTCATTAGTGTCCGGAAAATGTTTTACTATAAAAGCAAGAATGACTGTCTAGCAAGGGTTTAACCTCTACGAGGTAAAAGGGCCGGGTTACTTTTTCTATCTACAATACTATAAGCTCTACGAGCTATTCGCCGTAGACGATTAACAAATTTTAACCGGACACCAAAGATTTAAATTATTACGTTTTCATCTATCACATATGAATTATTATATACCCTGATAGTCTTTTTTGTTTCATTAATAATTCGTTTAAAATATTTGCCTTCTATTCTCTAAATTTATCAGCCATATCAACTGTTTTCCCTAATTTCGCCTGTATAAAAAAAACTCTGGAAAAAATGAACTATACTTTTGATGAAATAACAAACAGGGTAAATACTGCTTGTTATAAATATGATCTGAAGAACAAATATTTCAACACCGATGATATAACTCCCATGTGGGTGGCAGATATGGATTTCAAGGTTCCCGGTTGTATAACAGACGCTATTAATAAACGACTCTCTCATGCAATCTTCGGGTATTCCTATCAGCCAGATAGTGCTTATGAAGCTATAATTAACTGGATATTAAGACAACATAATTGGAAAATAAAGAAAGAATGGATTGGTTTTACTCCGGGAGTTGTGCCTGCATTAAACCTGGCCGTTCTGGCTTTAACAAAACCCGGAGATAAAATTATCGTTCAGACCCCTGTATATTTTCCTTTCTTTACTGCAGTAAAAGATCATCACCGTCATTTAACAGTGAATCCGTTAAAACTGAAGGGGGGTCGCTATTGTATGGATCTTAAAAACCTTCAGTCTCAAATTGACAGTAAAACGAAAATGATATTTTTATGTAGCCCGCATAATCCAACAGGAAATGTCTGGAAGAAAAATGAACTACAAGAATTGGTCGAAATCTGTGTAAAAAATGAAATAGTAATCGTATCTGACGAAATACACGCAGATATTGTTTTTAAACCTCATAAGCACATACCAACTGCAATGATATCTGATGATGCAAGTGAAAATGTTATTACATTAATGGCAGCCAGTAAAACCTTTAATATAGCTGGTCTATCGACCTCTTATTTTATTGCATCTAACAAAATCCTGTACAACAGGGTAAATCGTTGGGTTGAAAAACTCCATCTGACGATGGGCAATATATTTGGCACCATTGCCCTTGAAGCGGCATACAGACATGGTAAGGAATGGCTTGAGCAGCTCATTGATTATCTTACAGGTAATATTGCCTTTGCTGAAGATTTTATCAACAATGAATTGAGTGATATAGATCTGATCAGGCCTGAAGCAACTTTCCTTTTATGGCTTGATTTTAGAAGAAAAAATATTCCGGGAAAACAGCTTAACAAATATATCGAGGAAAACGCCAGGTTAGGCCTTAGTGATGGCCTGTTATTTGGTATAGATGGAGAAGGTTTTCAAAGAATAAATATCGGTTGTCCGAAACCTGTGCTTGAAAAAGCATTGTTGCAAATTAAACACGCTTTCAATTCAGTCCGTTAGTCAGTAGATGAATTATCAATGGACTTATTTCGTCTAGGTTTTTGTTTTTTTATTATCTTAGGAATACTTTTATAAATTCTAATAGAATTTAGGCTATGAGATTAAATATTGCCGCTAAAATTGCTCTTGGATTTGGGCTTGTTACTATTGCTGTATTTCTGAATGGTATATTCACCAGCAATTCTCTTCAGAAAAGTCAGGAAGTAAACGAAACCATAACCAATGTCTTCACTCCTTCTCTTGAGTTAATCAATAAGATGCAGGCACAAATCAGTGACTCAAGAATGCTTATTAAATCGTGGGTACATATAGATAAAATTGCTAACACACCTGATAAACTTCGCCTGAAGCAATTGCATTCTACTGATTATCCCGCTGTTATTGATACTTTAACTTCTCTTAGTGAAATGTGGAACTCTGAAGAACTACAAGTATTGCTCAATGAAATCAATACAACAATTGTTGACACACTTTTCCCGAAGCATCAATATATCATGAATCAACTCAGTACTTTTGAAAGTTATGATGATCCTTTTGTTGTATTTGAGGTTACGCCTATGACTGAAGATGGTGGCGAAGTAATGATCCTCACAGATGATATTCTCCTGAAAATTAATGAATTACAGGTTCATCAGGAAGAGCTTGTAAATACTGGCCGTATTGAGATGGTTGAGCAATTTGGTCGTTTCAGAAAGTTTATTTTTATCATGTCTATAGGTCTCATCCTTGCTTCAATTGTGATAGGTATTGTTACAATTCGTTCCCTGGCAAATCCTATTAATAAAACAAAGAACATACTTCTTCAGATGGGTAAAGGGATAATGCCTAAAGGAAAATTAACAGAAGGCAATGATGAAGTTGGCCAGATGGCAAAAGCATTAAATCTTGTCGTTCAGGGTTTAAAAGACATTTCAAACTTTACTGTTGCAATAGGAAAAGGTGATTTTGATAATGAATTCAAACCGCTCAGTGATGAAGACACATTAGGTCAGTCGCTCATTGAAATGCGCGAAGAGTTGAAAAAAGCAAAGCAAGAAGAGGAAAAAAGGCACGAAGAAAACCAGGAAAGAAATTGGTCGTCTCAGGGCGTTGCATTATTCAGTGATATATTACGTAAATTCAATGACAACCTGGAAACTCTTTCTTATGAAGTTATTTCCAACATGGTACGGTACACAAATTCAAATCAGGGAGGTATTTTTATTGTCAACGATAATGACAAAGACAACATATATCTTGAAATGACAGCTTGCTATGCATATGATCGCCAGAAATTCCTTAAAAGACGTATCGAGGTTGGAGAAGGTCTTGTCGGAAGATGTTACCAGGAACAGGAAAAAATACACTTAACCGAGATCCCTCAGGATTATATTAAAATCACTTCCGGTTTGGGCGATAACAATCCTTCCTGTTTACTGATTATTCCTCTGGCTTATAACGACAATATTTTTGGAATTATGGAAATTGCTTCTTTCAATGAATATCGTGATTTTGAAATTGAATTAATTGAAAGAATTGGTGAAAGTATAGCAGCAACAATCTCTTCTGTAAAATCCAATGTCCAAACTGCTTTACTACTCGAACAATCGCAACAACAAGCTGAAGAGATGTCTTCGCAGGAAGAAGAAATGCGTCAGAACATGGAAGAGCTTCGAGCTACACAGGAGCAATCAGGTCGTCGTGAAGAAGAACTTTCTAAAGAGGTTGAAGTTCTTCGAAAAAAGATACAGCAGCAAGTCTGATGTTGCCAAACAAGTCCTTTTAATCAATCTTAATATGCCCCCAGTTTTCGCCCCGGCGAATACGATTTAACTGGGTATGCGTAATCCCAAATTCTTTAGCAATCTTATACAATGGATTTTTCCCTCTTTTAAGCTTTTTCTTCAGACGCATAACATCTGTTGCAGTTAGCTTCGAATTGGTAATTTCTCCCTTACGCCTTTCAATTGCTAATTTTGTTCTTGGACTTTTCCTGCTGTGATCAAACATCTCCTTTTTTGTTGACCATCTCAGATTACTCACCTCATTGTTCCATTTATCGAAATCAAGATGAATAACATTGTTGCAATCCTCCTTTGAAGGACCAATGAAAAGTTCAGCTACCAGGCGATGAATACTTTTTGTAATGCGATTCTTATTGCCATTTCCTGGTTCAATCCTGAAGGAATAGTAAGCATATCCATTTACATTCGCAGGCTTATTCAGCTTCCACTCCATAGATTTATGATCGAATCTTCTGATCCGGCCATAATTAGAAACCTCATATTTTTCCCGAGGATGAATTCCATCAAAATAAACGAGTTTCCATCTCTCGTTCCAATAGTTTTCTTCGGCCATAACTTCAATTTTTTATTAAAAATACGAAAAGAGTTTAATATTTCGTACATAAGAGCAATAAAGCTTAATAGATTATAACGGTTAGGTCTGTATCACTCTTTGATGCCACGTTGCCGAACAATCTCAAATGCAAGAATACCACATGCCACACTTACATTTAATGACTCGATTGAACCCTCCATCGGGATTTTTATCTTTGAAACAGTCATCTTCAGAATTTCCTTACTTACGCCTTTCTCTTCAGATCCCATTAATAAGGTTATCGGTCCTTTCAAATCCGCAGCATAATAATACTTTTCTGCTTTCTCTGTTGCCGCAACTACTTTAAGTCCAGATTCCTGAAGAAATTTAATGGTATTTGAAATATCAGATGTCCGGCAGACAGCTAACCGGTTCAAGGCACCAGATGAGGCCTTTATCGCATCGGGAGTAATGCTTACCGAGCCTTTTGTCGGTACAACAATAGCATTTACTCCTGCACATTCAGCAGTACGGGCAATAGCTCCAAAATTCCTTACATCAGTAATATGATCAAGAACAATGATAAAAGGGTCACGTCCTGCTTCAAATGTCCTTTGTACAATTTCTGCCAGGTTTTTATACTCGATTAACGAAAGAAAAGCAATAACTCCCTGGTGGTTGGTACCAAATTTATTTAACTTTTCGACAGGTACATATTGAAAGGGTATGTTATTCTGTCTGATTAATCTGAATAGTTCTGTAAATTGTTGATTTTTTATCCCACTTTTAATCAAAATCCTGTTAATCTCCTTACCTGCACGAATGGCTTCAAAAACCGGGTGGTGTCCTATTACAATCTGATTTTCTTTTTTCAAGGTATTTATTTCATGTGTTTATAATTTATTTTCAGCGGTCACATGGAACTTATCATGATTGAATAATCATTTCCCTGTGTAATTTAATAAGTATTCAATCATGGACGTTTCATTTAATCCATTAAGAAGATTTCTCCTCTTCTCCATGAGTCAACAGCTTCTCTCCAATGCCAGTCGTGACTTTCTGAGCGTCGAAGAACAAAATTCTCCAGACTGTATGAATTGGGTGTATACTTAAATGTAAAATTGATGGTACTGCCGGCTCCTTTCATATAATAAATCCATGTTTCAGAATTTGGAGTTTTCTCCATATTTTTAGGAGGACCATAAACTATATAAACCATTCCCCTATCCGTTTTCCACCCGGGAACATTATTCGAAAAATAATAGTTCGAGAAATATACCCTGTTATAATAAATCCTGATCATTTCTCTTGCTCTGCCCGTAGTTTCAGCTATTTCAAGCCAAAAATTGTCTGTCGCTAATTTTTTATTTTCTTCTTGAAGAAGTTGATTATAATCTGCTGTGGTTGTAATGTAAGCTAAGGGTTTTACCAACTCTTCCGGGGTCTTTATTTTCGGGAAGTTTTGTCCAAAATTTGCAATAGACAAACCATCAGGTTGATTTGTATCAAAACGAAAATGGTACAAACCATTATAACTAAAGCTAAGCAATAATTCAGGCGTATAATTAATAACATATATGCTATCCGGACGTCTGTAAATATTTTCAGCCTGACTTGTGGCAAAAGTCGGCTTAGGCAAGGAAGTTTCATTCTTATAGTAGAAGATATACAGGTTTTGATAAGAAGTGTTACGGTGTTGTATTCTGTATAGCATACCAACTTGCATCACATTATTGAAGTAAGGAACTCCATGCTCGTTGGTTACATTGAAATTTTGCTCAGAAAATAAACCGACCTTATCAACCTCAATAAATCTCAGACTTAGGTCTCCTCTTAATAAATCGCGTGTAACAACTCTTATCTGGTATCGTTTCCCTGTTTCCATCTTTAAAGGAATCTGAGATAAATATCTTCTGCCTACATTTTCCTGTTTGATGGAATAAGTGTAGGTTATGCTATCAGCCAATACAGGTTTATCGTCTTTGATTTCATATGCCTGAACCTGAACCGAAACCTTGCTAAGAAATTCACCTGTTGGATTGGCCTGATTAAACAGCAATTCGTTTGGAAATAATTTAATTAATAGCAGAGAAGAATTATCAGTGTTGTGATAGACTCTGAATGCAGGATGAATACGTGAACTTGAAGGATTATATATGGCTGAAAGATTCCATTTTGTACCTGATACGGTATAAGGGCTGGAACAACATAATACTGTTATCACCAGCAGAATAATTGATGAGACGAAAAAAAAAGAGAATTTTATTTTTTTCTTGTTCTTTCTGTACATTGCATTCAATTCATACAAATAATAAAACATTTCCTATCTCAGATTATTGCTAAATTAAAGAATTTCTTTTCCTCTTTAGGTCTTCCATTTTTTTTTGAAGTTTTTCCCACTCAGGAAAGTCGGTATCTATTTTCTGTTTTAATCGTTCATATGAATTATAAAAATCCATATCATGAACTTCTTCCCCACTGGTCATAATTTTATCCATTTCTGCAATCCGCGATTCAGCTTCTTCAAAACCTTTTTCAAGTGATCTTATCTTATTACTCATTTTTCTTATCTCTTTGTCCATCTCTTTTCGCTCGGAATACATACTCTTCTGCTTTGAATCCTCACTATCCCTTTGATCATCTAAATGCAAAGCTTTTTTACTATTAAGCGCATCGAGATTATCGATCTTTCTCTTTCTAAGAAATTCGAAAATTCCACTACGAAATTCATGTATTTTCTTATCTCTGAATTCATAAATTTTTTCCGTTAAATTATTTAAAAATTC
>DAOUOU010000069.1 GCA_030626465.1 Bacteroidales bacterium | reverse complement strand
CGAATGTTGACACTTACCCCATTCCCTTTGCAGATAGACCGGGTTTCAAGAACAAAGCACGGCTAATTTATGAATTCAGTTCAGCGG
This sequence comes from Bacteroidales bacterium, assembly GCA_030626465.1. GTDB lineage: Bacteria > Bacteroidota > Bacteroidia > Bacteroidales > UBA10428 > UBA10428. The sequence goes on along the minus strand of DAOUOU010000069.1, from coordinate 12,429 downwards.
ATGTGGCGGATAACTATCTCTATCCCGCCATAGCAAGGACCTTCAGGCAAGCTGGTTTTCAGTTTATCACACAGTTTGCCTATGATGCACTACCGCTCGCGTATGAGAATTCTGAATACAAGACCCATCATCTTAACCTGGCTTATACCCCTGCCAAGGGAATCAGTTTTAAAATTGCAGGCGAGGTGGCCCGCAGTGTTTCCCGTAACCAATCCTTCGGTACCTACCCGGACAATACATCTTTCGGACCCTTCCGCGTAAGTTATGAGCAGAACCTCTCTGAAATGCTTACAGACAAGGCTTTTTATTACTCCAACAATACCGAAAGCCGACCTCCCAGTCCTGAGGACCTGGAGCATCTGGCCGGTACCGGCAGTTCGCCACTTGTGGAATATGAGGGGACAGGGGCCTATTTTATGGACCGTCTGGGGGAAGGGGTCTGGCGGCTTGAAGTGATGCCTGATGCCATTATTGTCAGTGATCCCTTTGATTATCCAAACCTAAATAAAACAGTCTCGAGGATTGTTTGGAACCTCTGGCCCATGAGCCTTGAATTACCAGATCTCGGAGCGGGATTTAGCTACAGGGGGGTTAATGAAAACAATGCCCTGGCAGGTGTAGCTGACAGTCAAACCATTCAGGTTTATCCCGGTGTTTATATTCTGACCCGCACAGGGATTTCCTCGGACAAATGGACGGGCAGGGAGAAATATGATAATATTACCATTGGGGAGTTTGTGGCTCCTGCATCGGACAAGAGTCTCGGGTATGATGTGTTGCATACCCCTCTCATTGAGACAAGCACCGGACGTCCTCTGACCATACGAGCCGAAGTGGTGGGGCCACAGTTCCCCGAACAGGTGGAACTGTTTTTCACTGTCAGCTCTGTTGGTGAGCCCAGGCCCAATATGAGGATGACGGGGTTCAGGTCTCAGCCCATCCTGATGCAGAGGACCAAAGGATACACATACGAGGCTGTTGTTCCTGACTCACTTATTGAAGCTGGTGGGGGGATTATGTATTATATAGTTCTCAAGAACGGTACGAACTTTACAACCTGGCCTGGCGAATTTGACGGAAGACCTGGTGACTGGTTCTTTTACAGCAAAGAATACTGGGGCACCCGATTCGTTGATGCAGGAAGCCCCCTTGTTCTTATGAATGCAGAAAAGGATTTCAGCCATGTACTGTCCCTCAGTCCCAGCGGGAGAACCCGGCAGCTGATGATGGAAGGCAGCAGCCCGGGCACCAAAGCTATGAGGGTCACTGCAAACGTATCAGAAAACTCAATCGTGTTTATAAGAGAATACATAGGTGATAAACTGAAGGGCCGGAAGGAGGATCTTTCCAATCTTTCCAGCATTGTAATCAGAGCCAGAGCGATGAATGATATGACAAAATCTCTTCAATTTGGCTTTCTGACAACAGATGGGTATACCTATTCCTCACCTTTTAAACTTTCCGGGGAATGGAAAGATATTCGGATACCGGCATCAGGCCTGAAACAGTCCTCCACAGCTCTGAGATTGACTTATCCAAGGATGATGGATGATTTCTTCATCCCCAAACGGGATATAGCATTTGACATAGGGAAAATAGAGAACTGGGAGATATCCACCTCAGGCGTCTTCAGATCAGGACAACTTGAGTATGAAATTGAATCTATCTGGATGGAATGATCTTGTGAGGTTAATACATTAGCTGAAATAATATTTCCCACTTGCAAAGCTGTGAGCGTCAGGTGAATTTATGAAGAATTGTTATTTTTATATCTATTCTAAATTTAGTGTGCGAGACACTGGGTAACCAAATACTATGATAATTATGGAAAGAAGAAAATTCATTAAGAAAGTAAGTAGCGCAGGAGTCGCTTTTACAATTGTTCCGAATATTGCAGTTTCAGGGCTTGGTCACACCGCCCCGAGCGACAGGTTAAATATTGCCGGAATTGGTCTCGGAGGAAAAGGCAAAGTGAACCTGGGGAATATGGTGGAACAAAACATCGTCGCTTTATGTGATTGTGACTTTGACTATGCCGATCAGGTATTCGAAGCTTACCCTATGGCAAAGAAGTATAAGGATTTTCGTGTTATGCTAGAAAAGCAGAAGGATATCGATGCGGTAGTTATTGCTACCCCGGATCATACGCATACCCTTCCCGCCGCTGCAGCAATGGAGCTCGGTAAGCATGTATATCTTCAAAAACCGCTAACTCATTCAATCTGGGAATCCCGGTACTTAACCCAACTCGCAAGACAAACGGGAGTTGTTACCCAGATGGGGAATGAAGGTCATTCAAGCGATAGTGTATATGAAGTTGCCGAGGTAGTGCAAAGTGGTTGTTTGGGAGTTATAAAGGATGTGCATGTTTGGACGAACAGGCCTATTTGGCGTCAAGGTATGCCAAAACCAACTAAAAAGGTTGCTGTCCCTGATACTTTGGATTGGGATTTATTTATTGGTCCTGCACAAATGCGCGATTATAATCCAGAGTATCATCCATGGATTTGGCGTGGTTGGTGGGATTTTGGCACGGGGGCCCTTGGTGACATGGGCTGCCATCTCCTTGATGTTCCAAACTATGCACTGCAATTAGGCCAGCCTGTTGCTTTCCAGGCCAGTTCCTCCCTCGTTAACACGGAAAGTGCACCGGTTTCTGCAAAGGTCAGCTATAAGTTTCCGGCAAGGAATAACCTGGACTATTGTGCATTTCCTGAATTGGAATTAACATGGTATGATGGTGGTTTAATGCCTGCCCGACCATACAATTTACCCAATGACGCACCCATGAAACCGGGAGGGGGATTTATGTTTATCGGCTCCGAGGCAATCCTTATTGCTGAATCATACGGGGCAAACTGGAAAGTATATAGAAACGGGGAAGAATTTATCCCTGAAACCAGGGTTAGTTTAGATAGAATTCCAGATAGCCCGCAAGGTGGGGGAAGGCACGAAATGCATTTTGTTGATTGTTGCAAGAATGGAGGTACTCCTGCATCAAGTTTTAATTATTCCGGGCCATTTAATGAAATGGTTGTAATGGGTAACCTTGCTGTCAGGTTGCAGGCTTTGCAAAAAACATTGTTGTGGGACAGTGAAAACATGAAGGTGACAAATATTGGTGCTGACGAAAAAATAAGGACCACTAAACTAACTCCATTCTCAGGTGATATTGTAACCCGGAATGTTGAAAAGGAATCCCAGGAAGGGGTTGTGTGGAACGCACTTGAAATGTGTAATGAATGGATTAAACACGAATATCATAATGAATGGGAGCTGTAATTGAAGAAATTAACGTGCGAAAGCTCAAATTTCCATTTATTGAATTATCGGGTTATTACATAATCTAAACATAATAATTTTCAAGTTATGTTACTTCAAAGGAATGGCCTTGAAAAGAAGATAATTGATTCACTTGAATTGTATCCTATAGCCATTTTACTCGGTCCAAGGCAATGTGGCAAAACCACCTAAAATATACATCAGAGATTCAGGGATATTGCATACACTTCTAAGTTTAAATGGAAATCAGATCCTCTCACATCCTAAGCTGGGAGCATCGTGGGAAGGATTTATAATAGAGCAGATTCTTGATCTTACAAAAACCAGGGGAGGATATTTTTGGGCGACTCATTCCGGAGCGGAGCTGGACTTGCTTATCATCAAGTCAGGTAAACGGATTGGTTTTGAAATAAAATACACAGATGCTCCGTCCCGCAGCCGATCAATTACGATTGCACAAAATGATCTAAAACTTGATCGCCTTTATGTAATATATCCGGGCACACAATCCTTTCAAATCGATAAGAAAATACAAGCGGTGGGAATCGGTGATCTCTTGAGCATTAAAGATCTTTGATAAAGCAAGGGTATTGCATTAATCGGATTTCAGAAGATCGATAATCTCTTCTTTCAATAAGGGGAGGTGACGGACTATGATGGCCCATATAATTTCATACTCCAGGTTATTATATGCATGGATCAACCGGTTGCGGAAAGCAATTATTTCCCTGCTATTGGATAATTCAGCATCTCAAGTTTTTTGTAATTATTTACTGCCTCACCGATTATACCCAGCTGCCTTTCAACGAATAATGATCCCTGGTTGCTCGATCTGGAACAGGACCCGGATGAACTGATCACTTTTATCGATGTGACCGCGAATAAAAGTTTGGTACATAACCTGGCGACAGAACTTAAGAAATATGCCGTTGAGTTTGAAGATCCTTACCTGCATGGCACCAAGATGTCGGATGAGCTGAGAGCAGCTAGAAGGTATTTGTTTCGGGATTTATTTTGATTCGTTAAATACCTCTTTATACTTATCCATTATATAGTCACGAATTTCTAAGGACGTAACTTTATATTTTGGATTTAGTAATTCAAATTCTTCCTCTTTTTTAAACTTCTCAGCACTTGATAAAATGCTGAGAATACTTTTCAGTTTCAGTTTGTATTTTGAATAATCAATTGCCAAATCGATAAGTTTATTAATGCTGAAACCTTCCTTGAGAATAGAATATATATCATAATAATTGTACTAGCCCCCTAAATAGTTGGACATAAAAAGTGAAAACAGATTAGAAGAATGTTCAACCAAAAAATTAATTTAGGGACTATGAAAAGGAAGAGAGTTTTTTCTGTAGAACAGAAGATGGAGATTTTGCGAGACGCAGAAGAAAACGGGATGTTGGCCACATGTCGTAAGTATGAGATCGCACAGAGTTTGTATTACCGGTGGAAGAACCGATTTGACCAAATGGGTATTGATGGCCTCCAGGCGCAACATTTCAGGGTTGACCCAGCAATTCGGGATTTAGAAAAGGAAAATGAACGGTTAAAGAAGATCATTGCACGTCAGGCCCTGGAATTGGAAGTTAAGAGTGAGCTGCTAAAAAAAACTCAGCGGCTAAAGAGGCGAAGCAGTTGATTATCAATAAGTACAAGAAGAAAGCGTCCATTTCCTCGCTAACAGATTGGACAGGCTATCCCCGGAGCAGTTGGTATTATAAGCCAACCAACGGCAGGCGGGGGATACCTCCAAGCACTCACACACCCAAAACAGATGGAACAATGGTAAGCAACGGCAGGGTAGTGAAGGACATAAAGAAGATACTTGGTGAGGACCTGGATTTTTACGGATATGAAAAGACAACATGGGAGTTACATGATCTGGAATACATTATCAACAAGAAGAAAGTTTATAGGCTAATGAGTGAAGCCAACCTATTATTGATCAAACAAAGGATTAGTACCTACGGCAAGCGGCAATTTGCCCAGTTTAGGGTTATTGATGCCCAGGCTCCACTGGAGTATCTGACCATGGATATTAAGTATATCTACATTGATGAAGAAAAGCGTTATGCGTATCTGCTTTCTGTACTTGATGTATGCACTCGGTTTGTGTGTATGTCTTCAACCCAAAGTGGATTAACTGCCTGATTATCAAAAGGAGGTTTTTGGTTCAAGATGCTTCTTTTTGTTGTTGATAAATCCTTTTTCTTTCTTCCATTGTTTTTCGTTTGATATCTGCTCGTTCACGGAGTCGCTGCTCAGCTCTTCCGAAGTATATGTCTGCCGGTGTAAGGTTATTCAGTGACTCGTGGTAGCGCTCATTGTTGTAATAGTCCACCCACGCTCTGATATCTTTTTCCAGATCTTCAGTGCTAAAATGATTGTCTTGCAATAGCACGATCTTCATAGACCGGTGGTAGCGTTCAATCTTGCCTTGAGTCTGTGGATGAAAAGGGGCCCCGTGAACCTGATCTATGCCACGAACCTTGAGGAACTTTTTCAACTTCCCAGCGATGTAACAGGCACCGTCAGACTGTCTAAAAACTTCATAATTTGTTTATAATTCATGTTGATTGATTTTTTCTAAGCCCCTCGATATTTGTAACTTATAGCATGAAGTACATTCAAGGACAAAACAGGTCTCAGACCTATCTTTTCCCGGTTACATTAGATGATGCCATAAGCGAGGACAATGAAGTCCGTCTAATCGATGTGTTTGTAGATAGTCTGGCATTGGAGAGTTATGGTTTTCAGATAGATCACTGCGAAAACGGTCGACCAGCCTACCATCCAGGGGACCTCCTCAAGCTATTCATTTATGGCTACATGAACAAGATACGTTCATCGCGTCGACTTGAAAAAGAGAGTAAACGAAACATTGAAGTAATGTGGCTGTTGGGCAATCTTCATCCTGATCACAATACCATTTCAAATTTCCGGCGAGATAATCCTGGGGCGATCAAGAAAGTCTTTATGGAGACGGTGAAGATTGCCAACTATTTCAACCTCATTGGTGCTACGCTTATAGCCGGGGATAGTACAAAGTTCAGGGCCCAGAACAGCAAGAAGAATAACTTCAATCAAAAGAAAATAACTCGGCATTTGGAATACATCGAGAATAAGCTTCAGGAATATCATGAAGCACTGGCTCAGAACGATGGGGACGATAAAAAGCAAATTGAGGATCAAATAGAAAAGCATAAACAACGGGCTGAAGGATATCATGAAATAGAAAACCAACTCAAAGAAAGTGGTGAGCCCCAGGTATCGACATCAGATCCGGATAGCCGCCACATGATTGTTCGCAACAACATTACAGAGGTAGCATACAATGTACAAACCACCGTCGATGCAAAGAACAATCTATTGATTGACTACAAGGTCACCAACAGCAACGATAGCAAAGCCATGGGCAATATGCTGCAAAGAGCCAAGAGCATATTGCGCACCAACCAGTTTACAGCCTTATACGACAAAGGTTATCATACCGGATCTGAGTTTAAAATTGCCCATGACCTGAACATTGATACCGTGGTGGCCATACCGGGTCTGGCCTCACAAGCTCCAAACCCGGCATACAATGTAGAAAACTTCATATACAACCAACAAGGAGATTATTACATATGCCCACAAAACCAGCATCTAACCACTACAGGCAAAAGACACAAAGCAGAAACCTATTTTTTCAAGCGGTATACCACAAAGGCATGTAAGTCTTGCCCGGTAAAAGATCTATGCACCAAAGCCACATACGGAAAAGCCGTACAACGAAGTGAATTTCAGCAATACATACAAAATAACAAAGAACGGGTTGAGCAAAATCAAGCACACTACAAACGACGCCAGGCTATTGTTGAGCATCCATATGGCACCATAAAACGGCAGTGGGGATTTAGTTATATCATGACAAAAAGAAGCATTAAAAGGGCAAGTGCCGATGTTGGATTTATGATGACAGTCTATAATTTAAGGCGTATCATCAACATACTGGGGATTGATCGGTTCAAGAGGTATCTTGAAGACCATCTAAGCATATTTCTTATTAAAATCAGGTTGTGGGAGCAAAGATTAGCCTATATACGGGCACTTCTTTTTTCGGAGAAAAATTGGGAGGCTTCTTTTATACTCCCTTTAAAACAGCTAAATTTCAGTCATATATCAGTACCAAACGGAGGTTTTTAGACAGACTGCCGTTATCGCTGAGTAACCTGGGCCGTTGTTCTCTGGGGATGTGATAAGCCATCAGGGCATCTGTGACGGTGTTTTGGACATCTTCCTTTTTCATCGTCTTACATAGCCTCCAGGAGACAATAAAGCGCGAGTAATCATCCAAAATCGTTGAGAGATAATACCAGCCCCAGCCCAGCACCTTGAAGTAAGTAAAGTCCGTCTGCCAAATTTCATTGATCCGAGTGGTTTTATCCTTGAACTCATCGGCAGCTGGTTGCACCGCATAGACTGCCTGGGCGATCAGACCTCTCTTTTTCAGTATCCTGTATACGCTGGACTCAGAGATATGGTAGTGGTAATGATCGGTGTAGAACATGGCGATCTCTCGAGGTGATTTTTCAGGCATGTCCAATGACACATCCACTACCTGTTCCCTGATCTTCTGTGGTATCCTGTTCCAGAAGTTCTTGCGATTGGGCTTCCTATCGGCCAGACCGTCGTAACCATCCTTGAGGTACTTGCCATACCAATTATAGAAGGTACTCCTGTTAATATCCAGTTCCTTCAAGGTGCGTTTCGTACCAATGGGAGAGTTCTCTACTATACGGATGATCTCCATCTTTTCTGCTTGACTGATACGCATATACTTATAGTACCTTATATGTTGCCATTCAAGCTTTTTTTAAGCATCCGGATCTCATGGGCCTGTTCACCTACCATGTGCTTGTACTCGTCAAGATGCTGTCGCAATCGTTTCACTTCAGTGGTGTTGGCCTCTCGCATAAGATCTCCTGCCAATCTTCTTTTACCTGCTTCCATAAAGTCTTTGCTCCACTTGTAATACAGGCTTTCTACAATACCGAACTGGCGACAGATCTCGGACACCTTACCCTGACCTCGTATGCCCATCATCACAATACGGATCTTCTCCTCGGCAGAAAACCGGTTTCGGGTCTTTCGTTTTATTTCTTTGATGTAGGATTCGGCTGATTGCTGATCTTTTTCTATCTTGTTATCTTCCATGCTGAGTTGATTTGTTTCCAGCAAGACTAGCATTGCTGAAAGGATTATTAAATGTAATAATCCTCCTAATCAACAATCAGGGAAGTTGTCCACATTTGGCTGATGGGATACACACACATCTATCAATCAATATGTTATTATATACCGGACTTATCTTTTCATCCTTGTACAAATAAGCAATTGAAATCATTGTTAACATAGCATCAATTGGCGTGGTTAGATTAAAAGGTGAATACAAAACCTATTACGAGAGGAGAACTGAAGAGGGTAAAAACAAAATGAGCACTCTGAATATTATTAGAAATAAGTTACTGTTCAGAATATTTGCAGTGGCAAAAAGGCAAACACCATATGTAGATTTGACGATGTTTGCCGCATGAAGAATTGGATGAAAAATTTGTTATTCCTTTAGAATAGTGTTAGCGGTTGGGCATTATAAATCTCTTATTTAGGAATATTTGGCACTTCTATTTCCAAATCTCCTATGCCTTTTGTAAAAGTAATATTTAAATGAACAATGCAATCTGTTTTTGAATTTGTCAAATTTGTGTCAATGCCCTCAATGGATATTATATTTTTTATACTGATTTGCAAATCAGTTAACCTGCATTCTTCTATCTCAAGTAAAAGGCCCAATGAAATATCCGAAAATCTCTGAAAATTTAAAATTGTCGCATATCTATCGACTATGCTGGTTGTTTCACTAATTGCTTTTATTCTTTCATCATTACTTATCCCGGACCAAATATACCTTTTCATTATTTTAAACGCGTAATAGGAACCTTGTTCTCTATACTGTCGAAAGTTACGCTAAAAATCCTATAAGGCTTCACCTATTTTCATATTATCAGATAATCAAGTCATCGTATATAATTGTGTGTTGTGTGGTGTGGTTGAAACTTGTTTATTGAGGAACTTTTCACCTTCATAGTTCAACAATAGATTATCTTAGAATAATTTACTGGAATTTCGTATCAAAGGAAAGTTCTTCTTTCATCTAAAAATTCTCAATTATTGTTTGATAATCAACAGCATTTCATTACACAACTGATGTTATAGTCTCTCATGTATCTGTGAACCGCTGCGAGCTGCAGACAGGATTCGGGGATTTTATTCAAGTTGACTGGTTTCAAAGTTAGATATCAAAATTTGTCAAGTTATATGAATAATGGAAAATTGGAAAAAGAGATCAGAGCGTGGGTCAACTATTACTACAATGACCGCTATCACGAGTCAATGGATAACCTTACCCCGGCAGACATATACTTCGGAAGAGCTGAGCAGCGACTCTGTGAACGAGCAGATATTAAACGAAAAACAATGGAAGAAAGAAGAAGGATTTATCAACAGCAAAAAGAAACATCTTGAACCAAAAGCCTCCTATTGATAATCAGGCAGTTGGTCCACTTTGGGTTGAAGACATACAATAAATCATACGTTGCCTTGTAAACCGGTAAATCACTGTGTAGCTTCATTTTTAAATAATTCATTGGGCCTTCGCCTCAAATCCCAAATAGTCAAAGTGTCTTTTAATCCCTCAGGCAACGAACAGAGAATCCGAGTTTCATATTGAGGTAGTTCCTGATTACATAGCCACTGTAGTAACCAAGGGGGCGGGTCCAGGCATGTGGTCTACGGGACTCCGTCGAACTCCACCAGTAACCGTACTCGCCAATGGCGTAGAAATTTCCACTGATGGAGCGGAAACCGCCCGGAAGACCTGAAATGCCGCTTTCGTTGGTACCGTTACTATTTTCTTCCCAGCCATACTTGCTTTTCATTTTTGTACTTGCAACACCCAAAAAATCAGTGAGTGCCGTCCATTCTTCATCATTGGGAATGTGCCAGCCTGCCGGTGCCAACCCCCGGGGGTCATTTACAGCATACCAGTTATACAACTTGCCATACTTTTTTCCATTTTCCAGGTCATTTTCGAAATAACACCATGCCGGCTGTTCATTATCACCAGCTTTTCCAAATTCTTCAGCGGTTTTTGCTTCCTTTATAGGGTTACCATTTCTGAATGTTGAAGTATTCAAATTTTTTGTCATCCATTCCTTATTGCCGATTTTTACAGATTGAGCATTAATTCTTAGACTCATTGTAAGAGCTGATGTCAGGATTAAAATTCCTATGGCTGTTTTTCTGTTGTTCATGTTGTTTCTGTTTTAAATTGGTTGCTATATTATTGTTTTTTACCAAAGAACGTTAACTTGTTTTTGCACGAAATTAAGTTACGACATTATTTGAATATTTGATAAGAAAAATGCACCTTTTCCCACGAACGTTTCGCCGTTTAGATTACATGTTATGCTCTCATATCTAAGAAATACCAATCTATTTATACGGATTATGCTCGAGAATTGCGAGCCGTTGCGAGTGGCAGACCGGTTTCGTGGAGTATAGTGAGTTGCTTTATGTCAGCTAAGACAAGGCTTGCATTGATATTACTACATTAGACCTGACAATAAGTTAAGCAAATAAATTTTAACTTATCGTCTATGAATTCAAGAAGAAAGTATGACAGGGAATTCAAGCAGATGGCTGTTGATTAATACAATAATAGTAGGTACCAAGAATCGCTTATCAACCTGAAACCTGCAGATGTCTTATTGGCAGAGGTGAAGAGATCCTACGGAAAATATAAGGAAATAAAGAGGCAAACTATGCTGAAAAGAAGATTAGAATTTAAAACTCCATAATAAGTTTGAATTGATAAAATAGTCTCTTATTTTTATCTATAAGAAATTCCATAGAAAAATCTACACATTTTCATTATGTTACCTGGGAAATAAAAACGATGCTGAGGGTGTAGTGTAGGAAGAATTTATAACCATCTGGAAAAACAGGCTGGCCTTAAAGACCAGTACAACATCGATCCCTACCTTTTTCGTATTACCTATAATACAATCAGGAAGCATTTTCGCAAATTGTCCAGGGAAAGGAAATATCTTGAGGGCTACGAGAAAATGACAGATCAGTATGATGAATCCACCAGTTCAGATATTGAATACAACGATCTGCTGGAGATGGCGGAAACTGCCATCATCCAATTACCCATTATTCAGAAATCAGTATACCATTTGAGGGTTCGCGAAGGGTTGACATGTAAGGAAATTGCGAGAAAACTGGGGATCTCCAGAAGAACAGTAGAAAACCATTTAATACATGCAATATAGGATTCAGACTCTCATAATTCTTTAAGTACTGCATTTATATTAGCTGCTGTAGAACATATAGATAGAATTTTGTTATTAATGAACCTTGTCATAATTTTAATTTAATGTTTGAGCAATATTATTGATTATATCTTTAATCGATGATTCGCATTTCCAGCTCAAGCTCTTGCAAAGAATTTCCAGCGCAAGCTCTTGCAAAGAAAGTTTAGCAATACTTACTGAGTAAATCCCTATCCTACGGGATATGCATATGGTTTGGGTTTAGTGGTTAGGTTTAGGTTTAGGTTTAGAATGGGCTGGAAGTACCCATGTCTTTGGGTACTTTCAGTCTCATTTTAATGTTACAATTTCAATATGAAGAAAAACAAATTTGATAACCGTTTACTGCAGAGATATCTCGAAGGTAAAGGCGATAAAATAGAACCGGCCGCCTCCTCCGCTGAAATATATTCCCCACTTGGAGCCAGGACAAGCTTTGTACTTCCTGACGGAACATACATAAAAAGAACCATCTAATTATACTGTTTTACCCGTAACTAACCATATTGATAAGCCTAAATAACAAACTGCCTATGACATGACCTAGATAACAGACAAAAAAGTAAAGCTCAGGAATGCTTTACTAAGGCTGAGCAAGCATTTCCTGAAGCATCATAAATAAGTATTTTTTACTCACTAAACACTTTATAAATATGAACAAATGCAATGAAAGCGAAGGGAAAAAATTAAAATCCTTCCTTCAACAAAAAAATTTTAAAGTTAT
>DAOUOU010000158.1 GCA_030626465.1 Bacteroidales bacterium | reverse complement strand
TGTCCAAAATTAGATCATGGGCAGGATATCTACATTGAGAAAATAACAAGCCTGATTGATGATGCTAAAATCAATACGCTTAATGTCATGATCATGCAGGTGCCATGTTGTGGAGGACTTCTTCAAATGACAAGGATAGCAATCGAGAAGGCAAGTAGAAAAGTCCCTGTTAAGTTAACAATAGTTGGGATTGAGGGAAATATTCTTTCAGAAGATTGGCAATAATAGAATATTATAACTTAATTTTACTTCATACAGGTTAGGACTATGACAAATTTTGAAAAATCCAGAATCTACAACATTAATAATTCTGTTGATTATTCTCAAGGAGCAATTGTTAGCAAAATAGTTGAAAAAAAAGACACTGGAAGTGTTACTCTTTTTGCATTTGAAAAGGGACAGTATCTCAGTGAACACACTGCCCCATATGATGCTCTCCTGCATATTATTGAAGGTAATGCAAAAATAATGATCGATACAAAAAGTTATTTGCTCAAAGAGGGTGACATGATCATTATGCCGGCTAATATTCCGCATGCAGTTGAAGCTGTAAATAATTTCAAAATGCTTTTAACAATGATTAAAGCATAAAACCATAATTAAAATAATATCTGATAAGATGTCAATAAATAAAGTATGGATTGAAGATGGATGTACATCCTGCGAACTTTGTGTAGATACATGTCCTGATGTATTTGAAATGCCTGATGAAGCTATTGTAAAAAAAGGTGTGGATTATTCGCAATTTGAAGATGAAATAAAAGAAGCTGCTGAGACTTGCCCGGTTGAAATTATTAAATACGAAGAAGAATAAAGCCGTACAAAAAATTGAGGCAACCATCAACAATGCAAAACGGGTTATGGAGATTCGGAAGAGCTTCGGGAGTTTTAATAACTATATCTGGGGTTTTTCTAACGAAAAGACAATACAGAATAAATTGTTGAGCATCTCTGATCTTCCGGCCACTTCTGAACTTTCTGATCGATTAAGCCAGGATCTGCGTAAAAGAGGTTTTAAATTCTGCGGTTCAACCATCTGCTATGCATTTATGCAAGCTGTGGGTATTGTAAACGACCATGTCGTTTCCTGTTACAAATACCGCGATCTGTCGGTTAGTTAACATTGAGAAAGAACTCTATGAATAGTAGTTAACAATTCATCGGCACGAACAGGTTTGGATAAGTATTCATTACAACCGGCATCTTTACTTTTGGATTCGTCCTCAGACATAGCAAAAGCAGTTTGTGCAATAATTGGTATTTTATTATTGATTTTTCTGATGCGTTTAGTGACTTCATAACCATTAATGTCAGGCAATTGAATATCCATCAAAATCATATCGAACTTAGGATATGATTCGAAAACAACCAATGCTTCGCCACCCGATTTTGCAAATGTAAGAATGGCTCCTGCCTGTTCTAATACAATACGCAGGAATTCCTGACTTAATGAATCGTCCTCTACCACAAGCAATTTTCTGTTCTTTAAGTTTATATCCCCAAGATCGGGTAATTTCTCTGTTACAGGCTTAGTAACTGGTTTTTTTTGCGAATGAGGAATAGTAAAGTTAAAGGTTGATCCCTTTCCTTCGGTTGATTCCTGCCAGATATCTCCTCCCATCATTTCCACAAGAGCTCTGCTGATAGCAAGACCTAATCCATTTCCACCGTATTGACGGGTTATACTTTCATCTACCTGACGGAAACGTTCAAAAATGTTCTGCTGTTTATGTTTGGGTATTCCAATACCAGTATCAGAAACATAAAATTGCATCATTCCATCAATAGCCTTACACCCAAATTTAACTTCTCCTTCTGTAGTAAATTTTAAGGCATTGTCAATTAAATTAGTAAGTACCTGTCTTATCCTGAGCGAATCATTGTTTACCCTATCATGATTCTCATCTGCAAATTTTTCAATATAAAACCTTAGAGATTCCGAAATATCAGATTTATACTTTTGTAAAAATTCTTCATACAATTCCCTTAAAATTTTATTGATTGAGAATTCTTGTTTGATTATTTGGATTTGTCCGGAATCAATTTTTGAAATATCTAAAATATCACTGATGATGCTTAATAAATCTTCGCCTCTGTTTTGGATGATGTTGGAAAAATGAGCCCTCTTTTCTTCAGTCAGGTTACCTCGTTGTAATAAGGCGGCAAATCCCATAATAGCATTCATTGGCGTACGTATTTCATGCGACATATTCGCCAAAAAAGTTGATTTAAGCTTGTCGCTTTCTTCTGCTTTTTCCTTAGCTTCTATAAGCTCTTTCATTGCTTTACGATGGTCTGTTATATCCCTGGCTATTCCAAAAATCATCCCTTCTTCCAAAGGTTGTGCCACCCATGAAAACCATTTGTAAGTGCCGTTCTTGCACTTGTAACGATTTTCAAAATTTGAGATGGGTATGTTCTTTCCTAATTTATCGTCGTTTACTTTGTGAGTATTTTCAAGATCGTCAGGATGAATAAAATTAAAATAAGGTTGACTGAGCAATTCCTGCTGGGTGTAACCGAGAACATTTTCAAAAGCCGGATTGATTTTATGAAAAAAACCTTTCTTATCTGCAATACATATCAAATCATTTGAAAGATTAAACAACTGGTTAAGCTCGGTTTCAGTTCTTTGTGATTCAGTAATATCACGTATGAGACTAAGGATACTATCTACTTTTTCTCTTCCCGTAGATTCAGGCACCATTCTCCATTCTAAAATCCTTCTGCCTTTTTCAGTGTTTAGAGATAGTACTGTTTGGTAGTCTTTTTTGTTCTGTAAAATCTTCGCAAAATCTTTTTCTCTGTTTTCAGAAAACTCAGGATCAAGATCCAATTGAGTTAATCTTTTCCCGAGAAATTCATCAGCCGATATACCTGCATAATCTCTTACACTAGGGCTCACATAAGTACAACGATAGTCTGAGTCAACACGAAGGATTATATCAGGCAAGTTTTGTGCTATGGTCCTGAACAGAGTATTTGCCTTTTCCAGTTCTCTTTCCGATTTTCTTCTCTCGATCTCAGCGCCAATACGAGCCGAAAATATTTCTAATATTGTTTGTGCAAATTTTTGATCATTGAGAGGTTTTTTATAAAGGGCAACCAGTACCCCAACTTTTACACCTTTAGAATCCTGTAACGGAATACCAATATATCCGATTATATTATTTGTTACAAACAGCCTATTATCAGGGTAAAAATCAAGTAAATTATCCTTGTGGCAGCATAAACCATCTTTAACAATTATATCACAGGGAGTACCTTTCAGTTCAAATTTTATGTTCCCCAAGATTGATTCACCACGGCAAAAAGAAATTGTTTCAATTGTTGCTGTAGCTCCTATTGACAGCTCACCTACAAATGCATAATCTGCTTTTAATATTTTAGCTAGTTGCAATACAATTGTTTCAAAAAATTTCTCTCCGACTTTTGATGCTATTCCCTTTTGAATGTTTTCAATAGCTTCCTGTATCTCACGAGCTTTTGCTTCTGCATGTTTTTTCTCTGTAATATCTATTCCTAATATAAGAGTAGCCCATTCCTTATTGTATTTAATTGCAAGAGAAACACTTTCTATAATCAGAGTCTTACCATTTTTTCTTAACAACACCAATTCCATGGGTTTATTTTTACCACCGGCATCTGTTACATCCATCCTTTTTTTAACTCTTTTACGATAATCAGGATGCAGCACTGAATATGTTTCCTTCTTCTCAAGCTCCGAGAATGATTCGTATCCAAGCAATTTAATGGCTGTAGGATTTGCATACAAAAATTTATGCCCCTTAAGTACAGCCATAAGATTGGGTGAATTTTCAACCAGTTTTCTATATCGTTCCTCACTTGTTTTCAGCAATTCTGAAGCTTCTACGCGGTCAGTAATATCCGATACGATAGTAGCAAATATATGTTCTTTCGGAGAATACGCTGTTACCTCATAATGACGATTACGCACATGCGAATACTCCTGAAATTTGACCGGCTTACCAGTTCTGGCAACATGCCCATATCTTTGTATCCATGATTCTTCTACATCCGGCATTACCTTCTTTATATTTTTGTTTAAGAGATCTTTTTTCCTCAATCCGGTGATTTTTTCAAATGAAGGGTTAACTTCCAGAAATCGATAATCGTTTGCTTCGCCTTTTTCATTATACAACATTTCATGTACAGCAAATCCATTTACCATCTCGTCAAAAAGTCTCTGATAATTCTTCTTGCTCTCTTCTAATGCCTTGTTTATGGTTCTCAACTTCAGTTCAATCTTACGCCTCTCAGTAGTGCTATTGAAAAAGCTAGCGATATAGATTTTTTCTCTCATCGTTATATAAGTCGCATGGACATCTGCATGAACCGTTGTTCTGCCTTTTGTCATACAAGGTATATCTATAGCAAAATCCTTTTCACCATTTAATACTTTGTTGATTTGACCGCTTGCCGAATTATAAGCTGATTTTGAGTGAATATCTTGTGTGGTCAAATTCAATAATTCCTCTCTGGAATAACCCAGAAACTTACACATTGCCGGATTTACATATTTGAATTCTCTCGTTTCGGGATCGATAATTATAATTCCTTCCTTTACCGATTCAAATATTATCTCATACTTCAGCTCACTTTCTTCCAAAGCTTTTTGCCACTCAATTCGCTGGGTCAGATCTCTGAAAAACCCAATTACCAATTTATGTCCATTATCACTTTTATAGATCGAAGGATTTATCTCTACAGGTATCCTTCGGCCTGATTTATGAATCACTTCAGTTTGTGTTAAAATTTTTTCACCAGATGCTATTTGTTTAAACTTTCCCTCTTCCTCAGTTATTATTTCAGGAGGATGCAATTGCCTCTGATGCATATTCACTAATTCTTCATAGGAATAGCCTGTAAGTTCTGTCGCTTTAATATTAGCATCGACAAGTTTCCCTGTTTTCGCATCAGCAATTATGATTGCATCCGCCGCAGTTTCGATCAGGCTTTTGTATTTATGCTCAGATGCCAGATATTTTTTTTCGGCTTCCTTACGATTGGTAATATCAAGTGCAGTAAATGTAACTCCACGATTATAATTTGACTGATCAATCGGTGCTGAACTAAGAAGAATATCTTTTAACTTTCCGTCTTTACATTTCCACTTTGTTTCTATGGTACCCGTTCCTTTTTCATCAATCTGTTTGTATTTAACTTCCCCCACTCGTTTGTACTCTTTTTCAGAGGGATAAACCATTCGTTCTGATTGACCCAAAAGTTCTGCAGCACGATATCCGGTTATCTCGCAAATTCTATTGTTGACAAAATAAAATATCCTCTTAACAACCACTCCTATGCCTACAGGAGCTGCTCTGAATATACTTCTTAAATATTCTTCACGTTGCTTAAACTCCTCTTTCGTTTCTTCATCATTTGATATATTTCTTAGTATCCAGAGAAAAAATGATGATCCGTTAATATCTACCTTGGAAACATGCGTAGAGAAAATTAACTGTTCATTCTGACGATTATTCAGGAAGAGAATTTCGTTGTCATAGAGGGCTGCATTTTTAAAGTTTCTCTTTATTGCAGGTTTTTCTTGTTGATTCGTTTTTGCAATAATGGATTGAAACTCTTTGTTTTGAATTTCAGAGAATTTATACCCAAAAGCTTCCAGCCATTTTTTATTCGTAAACACTATTCTTCCTTCAGAATTTGTTATCATACCTGCCAAGGTTAAAAGATCCAGAAATGCTTCAAGACCTGCCTGAGCAGGCAAGTTTTTTTTACCAGGAAGTATCTCTGATTTGGAACTTGATAAGGGTTGGTAGATCTGAATAATCCTGCTTCCTGAATCAGTGTCAATTATTTTACTTTTAACACGATACGCTACATTTTCTATACGACATGTTTTGAAGCTTGTAAATGGTTTTTTATAAACAAGATCAGATACAGGACACTCTTCACAAGGATGTTCATTATTACTGAGTACCTCGAAGCATTTTTTTTGATTTGTCTTCTTACGAGTAATGTTTAATAATCTTGAAGCACTTTCATTGAAAAATTCTATTTTATATTCCTGATCGATAATAAGTACTGCTTCATCCAGACTATTCAATATTTCATGCATTGATGAACTTTCCATTCTTCCTCCCTCAATTTATATTTCACAATAATTTACTAAAAATTATACTGTAAACAAAGCATTTCGGGCAATTTAGATAAGTATAGGTTTTACAGGTTGAGCGCAAATGAGGGTGTATTGCCAACTTCGATTAAGTGGTTAATAATTTGGTAATTAATAGATTTTAATTTTATTGACTTGGACATATAAATTATTTAACTTACTGTTATTATTGAGGAACTCATTCTTATGGATACAAATATCTTAGATAAGATTTATGAATTCTTTCATGACTTCATTCATCCGAATGATCTAAGAATTCATATGCCTGATGATAGTACATACCCGGATGTAAAACATAAAAATCTGGATATGATTTCTGAACAAGATATCAGGCAAAGTTTTGGCAAGAAGGGTCTTATTG
>DAOUOU010000182.1 GCA_030626465.1 Bacteroidales bacterium | reverse complement strand
TGATAAGCCAGTGTAAAAGTGGAACTGTATACTGCCAATAATGACAATAAAGACAATACAATAAGCACAGCCCATATTATGCTATCACCTTTAAAATATTTATTCAATCTTTCAGGCATATACTATAATTCACGTACACATTCCTTAAATTGATCTCCCCTGTCTTCATAACTTTTAAATAGATCGAAACTCGCACAGGCAGGAGACAACAGCACAGTATCGTCTTTCTGTCCCATTCTGTATGCCAATGTAACAGCTTCCTTCATGGAAGATGCATCTTTTATATCTTCTACCAGATGCTCAAAAGCTTTATGAAGTTTTTCATTATCCACTCCCAGACATACGATTGCCTTGACTTTTTCTTTTACTAATGATTCCAAAGAAGAATAATCATTTCCTTTATCAACTCCACCAGCGATCCAAATGGTCGGTGTCGTCATGCATTCAAGAGCAAACCATGTGGAATTAATATTCGTTGCTTTTGAGTCGTTTATGAATTCAATTCCATGAACCTTAATAAATCCTTCCAGACGATGTTCAACTCCTTTGAAATCTTTTAGGCTTTCACGAATTATTTCTTTCTTTATATCCAATACCCTGCCCGCAATACTTGCTGCCATTGAGTTGTATATGTTGTGTTTCCCTTTAAGTGCAAGTTCTGAAAGAGGGACACTCATTTGACTTTTATTCACATTCACATACATGTTATTGTTGTCAATAAATGCTCCTTCTTTCACTATATTCTTCTGTGAGAATTCAAATTGTTTGGCTCGAAGTACAATTCTTTCCAGCTCAGAGATTGTAATCTCATCATCAGAACAATAAATAAAATAATCGTCTTCAGAAAGATTTCTAGTGATCCTGAACTTTGAATCCACATAGTTCTGCATATCGTAACCATAGCGGTCAAGGTGATCTGGAGTAATATTTAGCATAATGGCAATATCGGCTTTAAACTCATGCATGCCATCTAGTTGAAAACTGCTTAACTCAATAACATAATAATCATAAGTTTTTGTAGCCACTTGCATAGCGAAACTTTTACCAACATTTCCAGCCAGTCCACAATTTAGTCCTGCTTTGCGAAGCATATGATGGAGTAGAGAAGTTGTGGTAGTTTTACCATTACTACCAGTTATACAAATCTTTCGGGCACTTGTATACCTTCCGGCAAACTCTATTTCAGAAATCACTGGTATCTCTTTTTTGTACACCGCCGACATGATTTCTGATTTATCCGATATTCCCGGACTTTTTATAATCTCATCAGCATTAAGGATGTAACGTTCTGTATGCTGCTCTTCTTCCCAATCAATCTCATAATTGTAGAGAATCTCCTTGTAATGACTTTTAATTCTGCCAATGTCAGAAACAAATACATCGAATCCTTTAGTTTTGGCTAAAACAGCTGATCCTGTGCCGCTTTCACCTGCTCCGAGAATAACAATTCTTTTCTCCATAGTCTATCTTATTTTGAGAGTTACGATTGTAATTACTGCCAGTAGAATACCCACAATTAAAAATCGAATCACAATTTTTGGTTCTGGATACCCCTTTTTTTGATAATGATGGTGCAGTGGCGACATCAGGAAAATACGTTTTCCTTCACCATACCTTTTCTTAGTATATTTGAAATATCCTACCTGGAGCATTACAGAGATGCTCTCCACGACAAAAACACCACAAAGGATAGGAATCAATAATTCTTTTCGAATTAGAATTGCAAAAACAGCTATGATACCTCCTAGAGCAAGGCTTCCTGTATCGCCCATAAATATTTGAGCCGGAAACGAATTATACCACATAAAACCAATCATAGCTCCAATGAAGGCCCCCATAAATACAACCAGCTCACCTGTATTTGGTAAGTACACTATATTCAGATAATCGGAATAAATCAGGTTACCTGATAAATAAGCTAATATTCCAAGGGTAGTACCAATTATAGCAGAACTTCCTGCAGCAAGTCCGTCCAATCCGTCTGTCAGGTTCGCTCCGTTTGAAATAAAGGTGACAATTAAGATTACAGCAAGCACAAAAACAATCCATGTATATTTAGCTGCATTATCACCCATAAATCCAATTATCTTGGCATAGTCGAATTCATTATTTTTAAAGAATGGAATATTTACCTTGGTTGATTTGACATCCCTTGTCAATACTGTTGGTGTCGGCTGAACTTCATTATTATCGATAATGATTTCACTGGCTTCAACAACAGTTTCTTCTGTGATTCGTTCCCTTACGACTACCTCATCACTAAAATACATGGTAAAACCAACTACAAGTCCGAGTACAACCTGGCCTGCAATTTTAAACTTACCTCTGAGTCCCTGCTTGTTCTTTTTGAATACTTTAATATAATCATCCAGAAATCCAACAAACCCAAGCCAAGTAGTGGTAATTAACATTAGAATCACGTACACGTTGCTCAGATCTCCAAACAATAATATGGGTATAAGTATCGATGCCAGAATAATTATACCCCCCATGGTAGGCGTACCCTTTTTCTGCATCTGTCCATCCAAACCAAGGCTTCTGATAGATTCACCGATCTGTTTTTTCTGTAAAAAGTTAATTATGCTTTTACCAAATAACATGGATATAATCAGTGAAGTAATGATTGTCATTCCGGTCCGAAAAGAAATGTATTGAAATATACCAGCTCCTGGTATATCAAGATTTTCAAGGTATTCGAACAAATAAAAAAGCATAGGCCTCTATTGCGGATTTACATTGTTTATCATAAATATTTCAAGGACAACTTGCTTATCATTGAAGTAGTTTCTTTCCCCTTTTATCTCCTGGTAGGTTTCATGTCCCTTACCAGCTATAAGTATTACATCGCCTTCATGCGCCATCATACATGCAGTCCGGATTGCCTCACGACGATTGGTTATTGCAATTGTACTTTTTCGGTTGACATCATCCACTCCTGCTATCATTTCGTTAATTATCTGTTGCGGATCTTCACTACGTGGATTATCCGAAGTGAATATTACCCTGGTACTTAAATCTGCTGCAATCTTTCCCATCACAGGACGTTTTGCCCTGTCACGGTCACCTCCTGCGCCAACCACTGTTATCAACTGGCATCCGGTATTCCTGATCTGATTAATAGTTGTAAGTACATTTTTCAATGCATCAGGTGTATGAGCATAATCTATTATTGCTGTAATATTATTATCTGATCGTAAATATTCGAATCGCCCTTCAACTGTCCCAAGTGTACTTATTACCCTTAGAATTTCATCTTTCGGATACCCAAGCAAGTTTGCAACAGCATAAACAGCCAGTAAATTTGAGGCATTGAATTCTCCAATTACCTTGGTCCATAATTCTGTATTCTCAATGTTCACCAGCATACCATCAAAATGACTTTCAATTATTTTTGCCTTAAAATCGGCCATCGACCGTAAACCGTAAGTTTTAATGGTGGCAGAAGTATTTTGTACCATTACCTCACTATGTTTATCATCTGCATTGATAAGCGCCGTTGCTTCAGAAGAAAGGTCATCGAAAAGTTGCTTTTTTGCTTTAAGGTATGCCTCAAAGGTGTTATGATAATCAAGATGATCGTGTGTAAGATTAGTAAAGACAACCACATTAAAATCCAAGCCTTGTATGCGTTTCTGATCGATTGCATGAGAACTTACCTCCATAAACGCATGAGTACATCCATCATCTACCATTTTTCTTAATAAACTTTGAATCGTAATTGCATCGGGAGTGGTATGTGTAGCCTGAATATTCTTTTGACCAACCAGGTTATGTATGGTTGAAAGCAAACCGGATTTCTGGTCCATCTTATTAAAAAGCTGATGCAATAGTGTTACAATTGATGTTTTACCGTTAGTCCCGGTTACTCCAACCAGACTAAGTGATCTGCTGGGATCATCATAATAATTAGCAGCTACCATTCCCAGCGCTTCAGCAGAGTCTTTTACCTGAACAATGGTAGCTCTTAAAGCGAGCTGGTCAGGGAAATTCTCACAGATAATTGCTATTGCGCCTTTATCAATTGCATCAGATAAATAGTTATGACCATCAACCTGTGTTCCCTTAACGGCAACGAAAAGATCATTACTCTGAACCTTTCTTGAATCAAAGCTTATCTTATTGATATTGATGTCGATCCGACCAGTTGTCTGACAGTCAATATCTTTGATAATATGATCAAGTCTTTTTGCCATTAGCCTTCAATAAAGCTCATTTCCAGAGTTATCCTGTCCCCAGGTCTTATTCTTGTGCCAGGTGGTAGTGATTGACTACGCACACTACCACGACCAATAACTTCAATCTGCAAACCCATATTCTCAAGAAGGAACAGCGCGTCTTTCAAACCCATAGATAATACATTCGGTACCAGATTGTCAATAAAGTTCTTAGCTTTAAGTTCTATGTAATCATCTTTCTTTTCGGTAATTACCCATTCAGAATTACTTTCATAGAGCTCTTTAATATCGAGCCCTTTAAGCGTAGCAGAAATTTCTGCCTGATAACCATTCTTTGAATAAGGAATCTCGAAATTTTTTTTGATGCCATCATTCAGGGAATTTTGAATTTCGAGATTTGTTGCGTATATCTTATTAGCTATCTCCAGAAAAACCGGCCCTGCAACATAGGCACCATGGTACACATAGCTCGAAGGAGAATAGATAACCACAATGCATGAATATTTCGGTTCATCGGCAGGAAAATACCCAACAAAAGATGCCTGATAAGATTTTTCATCATAACCGGTATTCTGATTATAGATAAGTGTGGTTCCGGTTTTTCCGGCAATCTTCAGATTTGAATTTTTCAGATTTGTTGCCGTGCCATTTTCAACTACTCCTTCAAGTACTTTTTTTATCTTTTTAATACTTGACTTTGAACAAATAGATGGATTAATCACCTTTGTAACAAAAACACGTTCCACTTTGCCGTGATTTCTTATTTCTTTAACAAACCTGGGCTTTACCATCTTGCCATTGTTGGCTATGGCATTATAGAAACTTAGAATTTGAAGCGGTGTCTGCTTCACCTCATAACCATACGACATTGTCGCCAGTGTAACTCCTGACCAAAGATTATCACCCGGATATCGAATCACCGGTTGTCCTTCTCCCTTAATCTCAACCTGGAGTGGTTGATTTAAACTCATACTATACAATCTGTCAACAAAACGGTGAGGATGTTTTTTATAAATTTTTGTAATTATTTTAGCCATGCCTACGTTCGACGATAATTCAAATACTTCCTGAACGGTCAGTATGCCATGGCCCCCGGATAAATAATTGTCATCCCGAATTGTAAGATCATAATAGTTAAATATTCCTTTTCC
>DAOUOU010000212.1 GCA_030626465.1 Bacteroidales bacterium | reverse complement strand
TTATCATTTGTTCCTGATTACCTTCACCCAGATTATTTACATTCACAGTTTTTCCAATATTAAAAGGTGTTTGTATATGCCCGTTGACAACCAAAACATGTGGTGTGAAACGGGGTGATAAAGAAAGTATATAACCTTCGAGATCGATATAATAACCATTCCTGTACTTGTCAATTATTCTTACAAAAGGTTCTCGTTGAGCAATGTCAATATATAGTATTCCATCTGTACCAGTATATGTCCTGCAGTCTTTAACAATCTGATTAGTTAGAATTTCATTTTCAAGTTTTGCAAGGTTAATTTCAGAAAGGGGTTTTCCCAGATAATTTAATCCTCTCGATTCAAGAATATTAATCACATCTTCCTGGTTTAAAAAACCAGTGTTTAAACTGTCTTCAATGTATATCTGAATACTATTACAAAGTTGGTTTTTATACCGGTTGCTAACAAAGCCGAAAACCAGTAAAATGTAAAGACCGGTCAATACCCAAATTGCTATTTTCTTTATCGCCTTCATCTGTTTTCAATTAATTGTCTGATAGGATCAACAAATTGGTCTATATCACCGGCACCTAATGTGAGTAAAATTTCAAAATCCCTTTTCTCTAAAACTTTCATTAAGTCACTTTTACTGCATATTATTTTCGAAGAAATTGTAACTTTTTCATAGATAATCTTTGAATCAATTCCTTTTATTGGCTTTTCACGTGCAGGATAAATCTCTAAAAGGATCAATTCATCAAGAGCATTTAAGCTCATCGCAAATTCATCGGCAAAATCTCTTGTTCGAGTATAAAGATGAGGTTGAAAGATACCTGTGATCTTTTTCTCCGGGTATAATTTTCGAACTGAACTGATTATTGCATCAAGTTCACGCGGATGATGAGCATAATCATCAATATAAATAATCTGATCACTTTGGTATTGAATATCAAATCTTCTTGTTACCCCCTTAAAAGATGATAGTGTAGTTGATATTATCTGCTCATCTACTCCGGTGAGCCAAGCCACAGAGGTAGCAGCAACAGCATTCTCAATATTTATTATACCTGGATAAGTCAAGGAAATACCCTGAATAAGTTTTTCGGGAGTATGAATATTAAAAAAATATTTACCCTTTTGAATCTCCATATTGCTGGCATAGAAATCAGCGCAGGTATCATCCAGAGAATATGAAAATACTTTCACCTTATCCTTGTTAATGTCTATTTCAATTCCTTTTTTCAGAATAACATAACCTCCTGTTTTTACCTGTGATACAAAATCCTCATAACTTTTCCGTATTTCTTCTTTAGTTGTGTAAATATCCAGATGGTCGGCATCAATCCATGTTATCAGAGCAATCTCCGGATGCAAATGAAGGAAAGAACGATCGAACTCGTCAGCTTCTGCAACAACCCAATCGGCTTTTTCATCAATGATCATGTTGCTATTATAATTCTTTAGTATACCGCCCAGAAAAGCACTGCACCCCAATTCTGATTCATGCATTATATAAGCCAGTATTGAAGAAACAGATGTTTTTCCATGAGTTCCTGCTATAGCAATTCCTCGTTTAGAATTTACCAGCTCACCAAGAATTTCTGCCCTTTTCATGATCAGAAATCCATTTTCAGAGAAATACAACAGTTCTTTATGGTTGTCAGGCACTGCAGGAGTACGTATAATTATTGTGTCTTCTTTATTAAGAAACTCCTGAGGAATATATCTAATATCTTGTTTATAGTGAATATTAATGCCTTCGTTCACCATATCATCAGTAATCCTTGAGGAAATGAGATCGTATCCTGCAACCCTTTTACCTTTGGAATAAAAATATTTTGCAAGTGCACTCATCCCTATACCTCCGATTCCTAAAAAATAGATATTATGTTTCTTATCAAAATTCATCAATTTTTACCCTCCCTTACAATCAAGTTATCAACCTCATCAACAATCAAAGCCGCTGAATTGGGTATGGCCAATTTTTTTGAGTTTCTGGCAAGTTCTGCTCTCATATCCGGATTGTCCATCAATTCCATCATTTTATCGATGAGCTTATTTTTTGCATCGGCATCACTTATCATTATCGCTGCCTTTTCACTGACCAGAGCTTTTGCATTCTTAGTTTGATGATCTTCCGCGACATTTGGTGAAGGAACCAGAATGGCAGCACGCCCTGTGAGACAGATTTCCGATAGACTTATAGCACCGGCCCTGCTGATCATCAGGTCAGCAACGTTGTATGCCAGATCCATGCGTGAAATGAAATCACAGATATGTATATTTTTTGGCTTCTTATGTACCAATTTTTCTTTGATTTCATCATAATAATATTTCCCTGTCTGCCAGAGAATCTGAATTTCTTGCTTTTCAAGAAATGAAATTTTTTCCAGCATATCCTCATTAATTGTTCGAGCTCCAAGACTTCCACCCACAACTAATATAATGGGCCAATCATTTATCAGTCCAAAGTATTTTATTCCTTCCCTGATTAATTCATCTGAAATAGTAATCATTCGAACCGGGTTGCCTGTCAGAACAATTTTCTCCTTTGGGAAATATTTATCCATATCCCTGTAAGCAACACATATTATAGATGCCTTGCGTGAAAGCAGCCTGTTTGTAATACCAGCACAAGAATTTTGCTCCTGAAGAATTGTGGGAATGCCATGTTTTGCAGCAATGCGTAAAACTGGTCCACTGGCATATCCACCTACACCAATGGCTATATCCGGTCTAAAATCTCTGATAATCTTTCCTGCAATCCGTAAGCTTCTGATCAGATCAACAAGGACAACAATATTCTTCAGAGTAAAGCGACGTTGTATTCCGCTTACAGGTAAACCCTTAATTTTATAACCGGCAGCGGGAATGCGTTCCATTTCCATGCGCCCACGTGATCCGACAAAGAGTATCTCTGCATTTCTATCACGTCTCTTAATCTCATCTGCAATAGCTATTGCAGGGAAAATGTGGCCCCCTGTGCCTCCTCCACTAATTATCACCCTGATATGTTTTTTAACTTTTTTCAAGAATTACTTCCTTTTTTTTAATAATATCCTTGCTTACACTAAGCATTACTCCTATTGCAGCAGAAGTGAACAAAATAGATGTCCCTCCCATGCTAAGCATAGGTAAAGGTTGTCCTGTAACAGGCAGTAAGCCGACGGCTACAGCCATATTAAGCATAGCCTGCATAACCAGCATGAGAGCAAGTCCAAAAGCTAAAAAAGACGGAAATGTACGTGTGCTTTTTCTAACAAGGACACCTGCTCTGAATAGCAATATCATATAAAGCAGAATAACAAATAAACCTCCCAGTAATCCATATTCTTCAATTATTATTGAAAAAATGAAATCTGAATAAGGTTGGGGAAGGAAATTTCTTTGCATGCTATTTCCTGGCCCTTTTCCAAATAGCCCGCCTGTAGCAATAGCAATTTTTGACTGTTCTGCCTGATAATTGCCTTCACTCTCCTGTTCAATATGACTCACGATACGGTTGCGCCATGTTTCCCATCTTCCCTCCCAATCAGACTTAATTGCGATAGTAATGAGAAGAGTAAGCACTATTGCCATCCCGGCAACCAAGGCAGATATATACCTAAAACGAATTCTCCCAATGAACATAAGTATAACCGAAACCATGAATAAGAGCACTGCTGTCGATAAATTTGACGGCATAATAAGTGCACAGATAATTATTACAGGAAGAATAACAGGAACAAATGCTTCTTTATAAGATCTGATCCTGTCCTGTTTCAGGGATAATAGTCTGGCTACATACATGATCAAAGCCAGTTTTGCCAAATCGGAAGTTTGAAATGTTATGTTAGTTCCAGGTAATGTAAGCCATCTTGCAGCTTGATTGATATTGGTGCCAAAGAATAAAGTTACTATTAAAAGAGGAACGGTAAGAATTACAAGCAATTGGGAAATTCTGGAATAGTAACGATAAGGTATTAAATGAGTAAGATATACAATGACAAAGCCAAATAGAATAAAAATGATGTGCTTGACAAGGTAATACCCGATGTTCCCGGAACGGTACTGATAAGCCAGTGTAAAAGTGGAACTGTATACTGCCAATAATGACAATAAAGACAATACAATAAGCACAGCCCATATTATGCTATCACCTTTAAAATATTTATTCAATCTTTCAGGCAT
>DAOUOU010000171.1 GCA_030626465.1 Bacteroidales bacterium | reverse complement strand
GGAGCATACAGTGTTAAGCTTGATGATAAAAGAAGGATCGCATTTTTAGATACTCCAGGACATGAAGCATTTACTGCCATGCGTGCGAGAGGAGCACAAGTTACTGATGTAGCTATCATTGTGGTTGCTGCTGACGATGGCATTATGCCTCAAAGTGTTGAGGCCATCAATCATGCCCAGGCAGCAGGTGTTCCAATGGTATTTGCAATCAATAAAATTGATAAGCCCACCGCTAATCCTGAAAAAATTAAAGAAGAACTTGCCAATATGAATATTCTGGTTGAAGATTGGGGAGGTAAATACCAGTCGCAGGATATTTCAGCTAAAAACGGAGTCAATATTGAGGAATTGCTTGAAAAAGTTCTTCTCGAAGCTGAACTGCTTGAACTAAAAGCAAATCCAAATAAACTTGCTTTAGGAACTGTAATAGAATCATCCCTTGATAAGGGAAGGGGCTTTACTACAACTTTGCTGGTACAGGCAGGCACGCTTAGAGTGGGAGATATAATAATTGCAGGAGTACATATGGGAAGAGTGAAAGCAATGTACAACGAACGGGGTAAGACAGTGAAAGAAGTCGGACCTGCAACTCCTGTTCTCATTCTTGGACTCAATGGCGCACCCCAGGCTGGTGACAAATTCAATGTCATGAGTAATGAGAAGGAAGCCAAAGAAATAGCAAATAAACGGGAACAACTTCAGAGAGAGCAGGGTATGCGTACTCAGAAGCATATTACTCTCGACGAGATAGGAAGGCGTATTGCTATTGGCAACTTCCAGGAATTAAATGTAATCGTAAAAGGTGATGTGGATGGGTCAGTAGAGGCACTGTCTGATTCCCTAATTAAACTTTCAACCGAGGAAATTCAAATCAATATTAAACATAAGGCTGTCGGACAAATATCAGAGGCTGATATTCTTCTGGCTGCTGCTTCCAATGCAATTGTAGTTGGTTTTCAGGTGCGTCCGTCTATGGGTGCCAGAAAACTGGCAGAAAAGGAACAAATTGACATCCGGATGTACTCTATCATCTATGATGCTATCGAAGAGATCAAATCAGCAATGGAAGGTATGTTGTCGCCGGAGATAAAAGAAAAGATCATAGCTACACTTGAATTACTTGAAATTTTTAAAATAACGAAAGTAGGTACTATTGCAGGTTGCATGGTTAAGGAAGGTAAGATTCGGCGTGATGCCAGAGTGCGTGTTATTCGTGATGGGATTGTAATTTATACCGGCGATCTGGGATCTCTAAAACGCTTTAAAGACGATGCTAAAGAAGTTGTAAGCGGACAGGAATGCGGACTGAATATTGAGAATTTTAATGATATTAAGGTTGGAGATACCCTGGAAGCATTTGAAGAAAAGGAAGTAAAGAAAACATTGTAATATTCTTATCACAAAGTTTACGCTAAGTCACGCAAAGAAAAACCTGATTTTTTTCCTGATTTTTTTCCTGATTTTTTTATCTTTAGGGCAACTCCTTTCCTTATTCATGCAGATGAAAACCGATCTTCAAAAATCATCTGAAAAAATAAAACAGGAAGCTGCTAAGCTTGGCTTTACCGATTGTAAGATAGCTCCTGTGCATTATCTGGCTAATGACGCAAAACAACTTAAGCAATGGTTGTCAGCAGGCATGCATGCCAGTATGCGTTATATGGAAAATCATTTTGAAAAAAGGACTGATCCGGGAAAGTTAGTGGCTGGAGCAAAATCAGTGATTGTTTTATTGCTCAATTATTTTCCTCCTGAGAAGCAATCAAATAAGGATAAGCTTGTTGTTTCGAAATATGCTTATGGCCGCGATTATCACAAGGTCATAAAAGCAATGCTTAACAAGTTGCAACAAACCATCAGGAATGAAATTGTATCTCATGAAGGAAGAGTGTTTGTAGATTCTGCTCCCGTACTTGAAAGAGCATGGGCAGCAAGGGCAGGTGCAGGCTGGGTAGGTAAAAACGCAAATCTGATTTCTCCGGAGCATGGATCGTTTGTTTTTATCGGAGAACTGATCATTGATGTCGGGCTGGCATACGATAAACCTATAAAAGATTTTTGCGGAAGCTGTACCAAATGCATTGAGGCTTGTCCCACAAATGCCATTCTTTCCCCGAAGATAATTGACAGTCGCCGGTGCATTTCTTACTGGACTATTGAGCATAAGGGACCCATACCGGAAACATTCAGAAAAAAATTTAACAATGGAATTTTTGGTTGCGATATTTGCCAGGATGTTTGTCCGTGGAATAACAAAGTCAAACCACATAATATCGATGACTTTCTACCATCACCTGATCTGATGGCAATGACAAAAAAAGTATGGCAGGATCTTTCGGAAGATACATTCAACCGTCTGTTTAAGAAATCTGCCATAAAACGTGTAAAATATTCAGGACTCAGGAGGAATATTCGGTTTGTTGCTGGTTACTAGTTGCTGGTTGCTGGTTACTGGTTGCTGGTTGCTGGTTGCTGGTTGCTGGTTGCTGGTTACTGGTTACTGGTTGCTGGTTGCTGGTTACTGGTTCAATTTTTCCAACTTTTCTCTACATATTGTATAAAGTTGTTTATTTTCTTCCCAAGAATGGTATACTCCCGAATTAAACTTTGCCAATCAAATTCACTTGTATATAGTTCTTTTATCATTTCCAGCTGGCTTAATGTTTCATCGCATGATGCCTGGGCATAGATTAGAAATTTTATAAAATCAGCTTTATATTTTCTTCTCCCATAACCCTCAGCAATCTGATCTTTAATGCTCTTACTGGCTCTGCGTAATTGGCTTCCTTGTTCAAATAATTCAAATTTCGGTAAAAGTAAACTTACCTTATGTACCTGCAGTGCTAATGTAAATGCTTCACTATATATTTCTAATTCTTTATAATTGGGCCTAATTTAATATTTAGTATAATATCTAATTTAAATACCTAACAAGTAACTAGCAACCAGCAACCAGCAACAAGTTTTTGTCTCACATCTCACTATTCCATACCGAAACTACAATACTCCGTTTATTCCTTGGCCCGTCAAACTCGCAAAAGAAAATATTCTGCCAGGTTGAAAGTCCCATCTTGCCATTGATGACAGGAATGGTTTCGCTCGGGCCAACAAGCCCGGCTTTGAGGTGGGCATCACCGTTATTGTCCTGTGCATCGTGCTCCCATACACCCGCAGGAATAAGTTTTCTGAGCAGGGTGATAACATCGTTTTGAACTGACCGATCCCAGTTTTCCTGAATCATTATGCCTGCTGTTGCTCCCTGGGCATAGACATTAACCATGCCCGATTGAATTTTGCTGTTTGATACAATATTTTCAACAAGCCCTGTAATATCATACAAGCCATTCTGTTGATCTGTTGTTATTTGAATAACTTCCTGCATTTTGCTAAATTTGAGTTAATTTAAAGAACCACTATTTAAACTCGTTATTTAAATTATAATAATAACTAAATTGTTTAGGAAATTTTATTTTGAGCTACAAAAATGTTGAAGAGTGAACTTTTGCGCAAGGAAAGAGGGATGAAATATTCTGAAGATTATTGGAAATCCTTTGATGGTTTAAAATTATACTCGCTAACCTGGTATCCTTCGGCTAAACCTAAAGCTGTTATACATCTTATTCATGGATTGGGTGAACACAGTAACAGGTACAACGCATGGGCCGGACTTTTAGCTGATAAGGGATTTGTTGTACGGACTTTTGATTTGCGGGGTCACGGCCAATCAGAGGGACGGCGCGGATATTGTTCAGATTACTACAAGTTGATCAAAGATCTTGAGACTTTTTTTGAAGAGGGGAAAGGGGAATACCCTTCACTTCCGTCATTCTTTTACGGGCACAGTTTTGGAGCCAATCTGCTGTTAAACTATGCGATCCAAAAGAACATCAATGTGAATGGTCTGATAGTCACAGCTCCATGGCTGGAGTTAACGAATCCACCCTCACGATTTAAATTATTGGCAGTCTCCATCCTGAGCAACTTATTACCAGGATTGCTGATTCCAAATGGTTTGAAACCGGAAGATCTTTCCAGAGATCTAAGGGAAGTTCATTCTTATAAGAACGATAGCCTGGTGCATGACAGGATAAGCATTGGACTTTTTATTCAAACGTATGAAGCAGGAATAAAGGCCTCAATGAGTATTTATAAAATCAATGTACCGCTCCTGGTTATGCATGGCAGTGAGGACAATATAACTTCCTGTAAATCTTCCAGAAATTTTGTTCGTAACTCCAGCGATAAGACTACCTTTATCGAATGGGAAGGAGCTTACCATGAACTCCATAATGATATTGACAGGGATGAGGTTTTTGAATCGCTGATAAAATGGTTGAATCAAAACATTTAGTTTTTACCCGTAAAGAATAATGTCTGATTTTTTTACCAGGGTAGAAATACCCAAAACTGATTTCAGTATTGATTACCATTTGAACTTACTCTTTATGGGTTCGTGCTTCTCGGATAGCATTGGCAGAAGAATGCAGAATTTAAAATTTAAAGCGTGTCATAATCCTTTTGGAGTAGTTTATAATCCTGTTTCGATAAGCAATAGTCTTACACTTTTAGTGCAAAAGGAGCGATTTGGAAAAGAAGATCTCAGTTTCTATAATGAGTTGTGGTTCAGTTATTCGCATAATACATTGTTCTCCGATACAGATCAGAAAGCATGCCTTGATAAAATAAATAAAAGTTTTAAAGAAGCTAAGAAATTTATATATGATGCAAATGTTTTGATCATTACCCTGGGTACATCCTGGGTTTACCAATTGAAAGAGACAGGGAAGGTTGTTGCTAACTGTCATAAAATTCCTTCTGAGAATTTTAATCGTTCCTTTTCCAGCGTTGAAAACACCTGCCAGAATTTGCAGAAGGCCATTGACGAATTAAGAAAAGTAAACCCTGAAGTAAAAATTGTGTTCACTGTCAGTCCAATAAGACACTGGAAAGATGGTGCAATTGGCAACCAGAGGAGCAAAGCAGCACTTATTCTTGCTATTTCAAAGTTACAGGAGCAAACAAATGATGTATATTATTTTCCGGCCTACGAAATATTTATGGATGAGCTGCGTGACTATCGTTTCTATGCTGAAGATATGCTTCATCCATCAGATAGTGGCACGGAATATATCTGGGATCGCTTTTCTCAGACTTTTCTGTCAAAAGACACTATTGAGCTTTTACCCAAGATGCAATCCATTCTTAACAGAATGAGCCATCGGCCTGTACATAAAAAAACGAATGCTTACAAGCAGTTTATTTCTTCCTTGCGCGAAGATATGTTTACTATACAAAATACACACCCCTATATCGATTTTAAAGAAGAATTGCAAACAATAGACAAATCTGTTTAGCATTTGTCTTTTCACTAAACAATATTGGTTAATTGGCAGTAATGGTTTTAAACGGTGGTATGTTGGTGGTGCTCCATGCCGCTTCACTGTTTTCTAGCAAAAGAACCTCTAAAAAATTCAGAAATTTTCAGTATAGGTGATCTTAATCACCATATTTTGGTGATGCATGTCATATTACCATTTTTACTCAAAACTTACATCCTTCGTATCTTAAATAAAAAATATTCGATGCAAAGCCTTTTTTCTCAACTAGTCAAATTGATATTACTGGTTAGCGTTTTTTCATTTCTTATAACTCAGGAAGAAGTATTCGCTAATGATATC
>DAOUOU010000124.1 GCA_030626465.1 Bacteroidales bacterium | reverse complement strand
CCATACATTGTGGCCTATATGACAGAAATACTTGAGTTAGATTCCGATGATGTCGTACTTGAAATAGGAACAGGTTCGGGTTATCAGGCCGCGGTATTGTCTGAAATAGTTGCTGATGTATTCACAATAGAAATAATTGAACCACTCGGTAAAGCTGCAAAAACGCGGTTTAAAGAACTGGGTTATACAAATGTCAGAGTATTTACTGGCGACGGCTATTATGGTTTAAAAGATCATGCTCCATTCGATGCAATCATGGTTACAGCTGCTGCAGAATACATACCTCCTCCTCTAATCGAACAATTGAAGGAGGGAGGAAAGATGATAATCCCCGTTGGCTCTCCATATTTTACCCAACACCTTATTCTTGTTGAAAAAAAAGGCGGAAAAGCAAAGACCAGAAAACTTCTTCCTGTGAGATTTGTGCCTTTCACAAGGAGCAATAAGTAATGCCAGGATGTTAAGAAACAACACAATGCATGTGTCCTAATCACAACCATAAACCTTTTCTTCTCATTCTTGCCATAGCACTGTTATCTTGTTCACTGATTGCATACCAGATACAACTAATGCAATTTCTAAGCATTGTACAATGGCACCATTTTGCATCAATGGTTATTTCAATTGCTTTGCTTGGGTTTGGCTTTGCAGGAACCCTAATTTCGCTATTCAAGAAATGGTTAATAGAGCGTGCAAATTTTCTATTGCCTTTCCTATTCCTCCTGTGCAGTATCCTAATATCAACCACAGGCAGGCTTTCAAGAATTGAATTGATAAAATTTGATTCTTATGAGTTGTTTATCGATCGTATACAATTTTTAAAACTTGCTATAACGTACACCATTTTCTTTTTACCCTTTTTTTCAGGAGCTATGGCCCTGGGTATAATTTATGTGAAGTATATTTCAGGTATTGGTTATTATTATTTTGCTGATCTTTTCGGAGCAGGAACAGGAAGCATATTGATAAT
Source organism: Bacteroidales bacterium (assembly GCA_030626465.1). Taxonomy (GTDB): domain Bacteria; phylum Bacteroidota; class Bacteroidia; order Bacteroidales; family UBA10428; genus UBA10428. Next base: position 7,179 of record DAOUOU010000124.1, on the reverse strand, counting down.
TATCCTGTTTTGGAATTTTTCACCACAGAAGATACCTTCCCTTATCGCTCTATTTCCCGTTTTTGGCGGCCTGCTACTTATAGATGGGAAATCAAAAGTGATGATTGTGATTTCTGCCCTGCTTGCCATTGCCTGTGTTTTGTTCACATTTTTTGTTCCATTCGGTTTGAATCAATCTCAATATAAAAGTCTGAGTTATTCTTTAAACCTGCCGAAAGCAAAAATTGAGTATGAGAAGAATAGTCCCTACGGTTTTATCCAGGTTGTGTCCTCACCGGTAATGCGGTTTGCACCCGGTTTGAGTCTCTCGTACACCGGCGATGTTCCAACAATAAAATCAATTTACAGGAATGGTGATTCGTACGCTGCACTATTGCCATGGAACATATCCGACTCTTCACATATTCTCAATTACACAACAATGACCCTGCCTTTCCTGATCGCTCCTTTTGATACGGTCCTTATTTTGGATGCAAAAGCGGGAATGGAAATGACTCATGCCATGTCAAATGGAGTTGTCAGTATTACTGCTGTTGAGCCTAATACTATGATCACTTCCTTGTTGAAGAATGAATATGCAAGGTATACCGATTCTTTACTTTTTCGATCCGAAATTGAATACATCAATGCAGAACCAAGAAGTTTTATTGCACAAGAGAAGAAAACCTATGATCTGATAATCATTCCACTACTTGGTGCTTTCGGAGGAAATGCAGGATTACAGGCTATACAGGAAAATAATCTCCTGACCCTCGAAGCTTTTAATAAGATTTGGAACAGCCTGAAAAATGATGGTGTTTTATCCCTCTCATCCTGGCTTGATTCACCTTCCAGAGTTCCATACAAATTAGCCGTAATGCTTGCAGAGGGACTCGAAAATGAAGGAGTAAATGATCCGGCTGATCACATTATAGCAATCAAAAGTTGGGGCACTGTTACATATTGTGCAAAGAAATCACCATTAGAGACTGAAGAAATTATTCACGTTAAGGAGTTTTGTGAGAAGAATAGTTTTGATCTGATTGTCCCTGGTGAATCTTTCATTTCTCAAGACAAAAGGTACAACATGGATGAAAATCAAGGTTTTGATCAACATGTCATCACTTTATTAGGCAGTAAGAGGAATGATTTCATAAGAGCTTATGATTTCAGAATTTCACCTGCAACCGATAATCAACCCTATTTCTCACAGTTTCTCAAATGGAAGAATTACTTTCAGTTGAAAAAGTACTTTGGAGAAACTTCAACACCTTTTCTTGAACTGGGTTATTTTATTGTGGTAATAACCTGTATTCAATTAATTATTCTTGCCCTGCTTATTATAATTCTGCCTTTATTTCGTCTCAGAATCACCATCAGGAAGAGCCTTTCTGTTTTGCTATATTTCGGCAGCCTGGGATTCGGTTTTATGTTTCTTGAAATTGTATTTATAAAATATTTTACATTATATATCGGGCAAGTTGTTTACTCAGTGGCTGTTGTTATAGCAATCATGCTGATCAGTTCCGGGGCAGGAAGTTTTTATTCATCGAAACTTGAGATTACCAGTAAGACTATTATTCGTTGCATCAGCCTTCTCCTGGTATTGCTGATAGTTTACCTGTTCCTGCTTCAGTTCTTCCTGACCGCTACACTGGCGTTTCCTTTTCACATAAAGATAATTATATCGGCAGTATTCTTATCCTTACCCTCATTTTTTATGGGCATGCTGTTTCCTTTTGGACTTAGAACCCTTGCAAGAAAAGATCATAGTTATGTTCCATGGGCATTGGGCATCAATGGATGTGCATCAGTTATAAGTCCGGTTATTGCTACAATTATTTCAGTTGAGCTTGGTTTTAAAGTTGTAGTTTTACTGGCGACTTTGTTTTACGGAGCAGCAATTTTTGGCGTTTACGAATTGTATAGATATAAAGCTGCTGGTTGAACTCACGTTATAATAAATTTTTTGACATGTACTATTTCATGGCACACATAAAGATCAATGACCCTTCAGAATACCAGAAATATGTTAACAGAGCAGGAGAGGTCTTTTTAAAGTATAAGGGTGAATACCTCGCTGTTGATAATGATCCTGAACTTCTGGAGGGCGAATGGGATTATACAAGAACGGTTGTAATTCGTTTCAAGAGCAAAGAAGATTTTAATGCATGGTATTACTCTCCTGATTACCAGGAGATATTGAAGTACAGACTTGGGTCAGCAACCTGTGATACTATTCTGGTGAAAGGATCTTATTAGTCTCCCATACATGAAAAAGAAAGTACTTAAAGTGCCTAAAGTACTTAAAGTGCCTAAAATAGAAAGTGCCTATAGTACTTAGAGTGCCTTAAGTACCTAAAGTTTAGAGTTCCTACCTCGATTCTATGAGCATATTTCTTAAGAAATAGACAATATCATCTTTCCATGTCTTTCCGCAGATATCAATATCTCCGTCTCCATCAACATCGCCAGCTACAGCATCTATACATTCAATCTTAAATAAGATTTCATGGTTTTCCCATTTCTCTCCCTCGCCTTCCAGGTTTTCAAAAATGAATGAACGTTTGTACAGACTACTGGTTAACGGTCCTCCACCTGAGAAAAAATCCAGATCTCCATCGTTATCAAAATCGGCCACGCACAACGAATGCATATCCTGGTTCAATTCTGATGCAACAGGGTGAGTATACCAGTTAATTCCTTTTCCATCTTTGTTTTCATGCCAGACAATTCTACCATCTTCGTTATTCGATTCAGTTTGCACAACATCTGCATCTTCATCTCCATCCATATCCACAACATATACTCGGGATGATCGTGCAAATTCGCCCTGACTTTCAATAAAACCAATTGTTCGATGAACAGTCCACTTTGAACCATCGCCATTCAGATTGTCATACCAAACATCACTTCTAACGATATCGAGGTCGCCGTCGCTATCAAGATCACCAATTCCATTAGGGGCAATTCCGCCGGGAACCCCATCTCCAAGCTTGACTTTTTTCCATTTTTTTTCCGGATTTGAACCAAGGAAATAAATATAGAGACCATCCTGCGGACTTACTGCTACTAATTCATTTGTACCGTCTTTGTTAAAATCTCCATGAACATTGTCATAAGCAAATATGGCTCCGTTTTCGAAACGTTCCCATTTATCACCTTTATTACCAGGATTACGGTACCAGCATCCTCCTGATACCTGGTCGATCTTTCTATCTCCGTCAACATCAAAAGCAGTGCCTCCTTTATCCGTCAATGCATCATCTCCCAGCACATGCATTTCCCATTTCTCGGCACTGATGTATTCAAACCACCAAACAGTGCTGCCGCTTGTGCCAACAATCAGATCCAGATCTCCATCCTCATCCAGATCAGCCAGTGAAGACTGGCCTAACATCATCTGATCGGTACGAGCAAGTTCGTAGTATTTGAATTCAGGAAATTGGCTGTGTGATGTGAGAGTCGCAGCAGTAAGAATTGCCAAAAGCAATGACAGCTTAAAGAAAAATGATTTCATAATCACGATACTTTTATTCTTATTATTCATTCATACTATTGTAGAAGGATGAAGTTACTAAAAGTCTGATAATTTGTTCTGATTTTCGGTCTAAAGTTACCGGTGAACAGATTACCCGGAAGAAACTAAAACCATCCTGTACCGTAATTCTGCCATGGCCAGGGAATGGAAAAAAGGATCAGGATCAGGCCTATTGAGAAGGATATAAAAATCCTCAAATGTTTTAAAGAAGAACTAAAAATTTTCTTTGACAAAATATGACCAACTGTAATTACTGCGACTGATAATAACATAAGTATTGAATGTTCCACCAGGAAAAAACGCAGAAGCGGATTTGATATGCTATCGATATTGAAAATGACTTTGTAACTAATGAAGTATAAGATCAATCCTATGATGAATTGACTATGAATGACTGATAAACTTAGCACAATGAATAAACTATTTTCTAATGGATTTGTTTTTATCCTTAGTAACTTTAATGTAAGAACTATTAGCAATTATCGTCTGAATAATCTGAATCAAAACCAATAAGCATGATAGAAATAGTGAAAGAATCCTGGCCCTGGTATATTGCCGGCCCCCTTATCGGCTTATTTGTTCCTGCATTGCTGTTGTTTGACAATAAGCAGTTTAGCATATCATCAACCTTCCGTGATTTTTGTGCCTATGTTGTACCAAACCCGGTTGAATATTTTCGCTACAATAGTAAAGAACATCTCTGGCGAAATATATTTGTACTTGGTGTATTGACTGGCGGAGCATTGTCGGCCTTATTTCTTTCAAATACTAACAATGTAGAGATCTCTTCCAATACCCTGCATGATCTGAAAACATTAGGAATTTCGAATTTCTCAGGAATGGCTCCTGCTGAGATATTTAGCTGGTCAGGATTGTTTAGTCTGAAAGGGGTAGTATTTATCATTATAGGCGGTTTCCTGGTAGGCTTTGGCACACGCTATGCTGATGGTTGCACATCGGGACATGCCATTACAGGTTTGTCTTTGCTGGCTCCCTCATCATTTATTGCAGTGATTGGTTTTTTTGCGGGAGGCCTTTTATCTGTTCATTTACTATTTCCATTAATCTTAAACTAGCTGTATGAAGTATTTAGTGCATCTTATATTTGGTATTCTATTCGGCATCATACTGATAAAAGCAGAGGTGGTTTCCTGGTTTCGTATACAGGAAATGTTCCGTTTCCAATCTTTTCATATGTATGGTGTTATCGGATCGGCAGTGTTTGTTGGAGCCTTGTCCGTAATTATCATCAGGAAATTCAATATCAAAACCTTTTCAGGTGATGCAGTTAATTTAACACCTAAACCACTTAAGGTTTATGCTAATTTCTCAGGCGGTTTGTTATTTGGACTGGGATGGGCATTTACCGGAGCATGTCCCGGACCTATTTATGCACTTATTGGAAATGGCCTTTCAGTTTTTATCATTGTTCTTGTATTCGCATACCTGGGTACCTATTCATATGGGATCCTGAGAAAAAGATTACCGCATTGATCTCATAGGATCTTGAAAAATTTGTATTTAGAACAAGCAAAATACAATTACGAATAACCTCTTTGAGAATTAAAAATATATCTATTCGCAGTTTTTATTTTGTGTAATTGACTTTTTCAGAATGATTGAATAAGGGTGAAGTTTCATTCAATAAGTTCAAAATCCCAATCCTCGGTGTTTTTAGTCCCTTCAATTTTCTTTTCTAATGTATCATCGAGTGTAGGAAAAAGATCAATACCGGTCTCTTTTTCAATTTCGTCAACAGTAACCGTGTAGGATGTCAGTTTGCCTGAGGACATACCGTTCTTGAAAATAAAACCTATGGCTTTTTGATTGAAAGGATCATAGATGACTTTATAGTATCGTTTTGGAATGCTGACATTATTATTACCCATGGTAGGAAAGGGGGAGTCGGTAAGAATTGGACCACAAACAATATATAAACCTTCATTTTCTGCTGTCCATAAACGAATGAGTTCTTCTGTCTTCAACCAGATATGATTGTAGTAAGCCAGTTTCATAGGAGCAATATTGCTAAGGTAAAAAGTCTCTTCGACTGCTCCCGGAATTTGTTTAACATCAAGATAATTTACAAACTGGGCCATGAGATACCCCCCATCTTTGTAATCCTTTTTGCTGGCCGACCTGGTGGTAATCGCAGGGTCAGGTACATATTTTGCCTTAATTTTATCAGTTCGGTTGACTTGTGACTTTGTCACTTTATAGGCGACCCACGAGGGCATAAGATAACTTGTATTGTATGAGAGTGAAAAGGCATTATGATGAATGATTTGTTCTCTGGCCATTGGCGAAGGCAAAAGAATATCTGCTTTCTGTGCATGTGCACCAGGCAATGTAAGTACCAGAGCCAATACGAGAATTTCTTTCTTCATACCAAATTCTTTAGTGATTTCCTATTAAATATACTAAAACAGTACTATTATTCAAAGAAAAGATATAAAAGGCGGTTATCAGGCAAAAGCTGCATCATTAAGGTAGGAATCAACAGGTTTTGTGAAAATTGACTTTCCTATGACAAAGGCATTTTTTTGAAGTTTTAGTCTGGTATTGTCAATAACTTTATGAAAGGCGTTAGATTCTTCTGTTGTGAGATCAATATTTTGTGTTATAAAATTTTCAAGTACTGCAAGGTCATGATCTTTTCCCAGAATATCGGTTATTGAATCCAGATCATCAATAAGTTTCCCTGCATTCATAAGTTCAACAGGACTGTATTTTAATTGAAACAATAAATACTTACTCAATTTTCTCCACTTATGGATCACTTCTGTCTCAGAAGTGTGAATTGAATCATGATACAACTGCATAGTTTTTGCATAACTTTTTTTCAGACAGTTTATGAATTGTTCTGAAGAGTATTCGAATAGTGATATACGCTCCAGTTTATCTTTGATTGATTTCAATTGAAATACTATCCCTGCCAGCTTATTCTTGAGCATTCCCTGATCATTGTTGTATGCTATTTTAAATTCCCTTGTAAGCAGGTCAAGGGCTGAAGATTTAAGTGTTTCAGGTAATTTTTCATTAGAAAACTCCTCAAGTAAAAGAAATGAACGAAGGTTTACAGTAGATTCACGCTGGTGTGTAATGGAGTTACCTGTTCGGCCTAACAGACTATCGAGACCGACATATGTTTTTTCATCTATTCCCGGTATTATGAGACGCAACAGAGCACGAACACGCTTAATAATTTTGCGATACTCGTGAACCAGTATTTCTTGTGAGTAATCTGTTGAATCATGTAAGAGGAAAGCATGATCAATTTCATCAAAAATTGAACGTATGATTTGCTCGCTTATGTTGACTTCTGCCCTGATCATATCCGTACTTCTTATATCATCCAAAAATAACATGCACAGAAGGGGAACCTCTAAATTTAATCTTAAGATGGTGTAATCTTCTGATTGAAGCTAAAAGAATAAAAGGTAAGTTAATAAAAAATGAAGCAAATTGCTAATAGGTGGATTCATATTGCGACTTTTGAAATGAATTGTATGAATACATTAGGTATATTTTTTTATACTATCTAAAGTACTCCCTATTCTTAGGACCACTATTGGTCTTTTCTTAATTGATTTATCTTCTCATTATGATGATGTAAACTTGTGTTACATAACCGGAAATAACTCGCAGAGTTATTCTGG
>DAOUOU010000020.1 GCA_030626465.1 Bacteroidales bacterium | reverse complement strand
TACCACCACAAGCCTGATAAAAGACACAACAAAGAAAGCAATTCAAGATATTGATTCCATTTCCAGACTGATACCAGAAGAAACAGAACAAGTAGTTAAGCAAACAATAATTGAAAAGAAAACACCTCCGCCACCAGAGAAGACAATTGTAAAGGGAGATACTACCAAGCCTCACCTAACTTCTCAGAAATACGATAGATATCATCTTTATAAGGATAATGATACAGGTTTTGCCTATAAACCTTTCGGAATATTTGTTCCAAACGAAGCAGTTTTAAAAACAGAAAGCCGGTTTATTCAGTTTGAGCAGCGTCAATTTCAACATTCAAAACTGAACTGGGCACTTATTATTGGATTTATAAGCATTTTTCTTTTATTGATACTAAAGACATACTATCAGAGATTTATGAATCAGGTTGTAAATACACTTGTTAATTTTCAATTATCAGAAAAGATGTTACGTGAAAAAAATATTATTGTCCGCAGAGCATTTTTCGTCCTTAATCTGAATTACATTCTAGTATTTTCATTGTTTGTTCTACTGGTTGTTAAAGTATTTGATGAAAATATTGAGGATAACTATTTTCTGAACTACGCAATAATAACCGGTGGCTTAATAATAATACTTCTTGCAAGAATAGTAATGCTTTACATTACTGGAATTGTCTTTAATTCTTTGTCAATCATTTCGGAGTACATTCATAATATTTATCTGATAAATAAAAATCTTGGAATAATTCTTCTTCCACTGGTTTTCGCTTCACTTTATACCTCATTGCATATATCCAAAATAATTTTGTTAATAGGGATCGGAATAGTCTGTATAGCCACATTTTTCAAGTATGTACGCGGGCTACAAATAATTATTAAAAATGATGTTTTGTTATTCTATTCATTTTTATACCTTTGTACGCTTGAACTTTTACCCTTGGTGATAGGTTCAAAAATTATTATATTGCTGAGATAGAAGAAGTTATATAAGGAGGCTCTCAGATATGAAGATTAAAAAAATTCTAGTATCTCAACCGAAACCGCAATCTGATAAATCGCCCTACTTCGAAATCGCGGAGAATAACAATGTTAGAATCGATTTCAGACCATTCATACATGTTGAACCTGTGGAAACTAAAGATTTTCGTAAACAGAGGATCAACATATTGGATCATTCTGCTGTAATCTTTACAAGCAAAACGGCTATCGATCATTTCTTCCGCGTATCAAATGAAATGCGTGTTTCTGTTCCTGATTCAATGAAATATTTCTGTACTTCTGAATCAATAGCACATTATTTGCAGAAGTATATTGTATACCGGAAACGAAAAATATTTTTCGGAAAAGGGGGATTTGCTGATCTAATGGAAATGCTGGAAAAGCACAAGGGAGAAAAATTTCTTGTTCCTCTTTCGGAACAGCACAAGAAGGAAATCCCTGATTTACTTACCGAAAATAAAATAGATTTTACTATTGGAATTCTATATAAAACGGTAAGTAGTGATCTTTCTGATCTTCAAATGATCAATTATGATGTACTTGTATTTTTTAGTCCTTCAGGGATAATATCATTGATGAAAAATTTCCCGGAGTTTAAGCAAAATGACATTATAATTGCTTCATTTGGTAATTCAACAGCAAGAGCGGTCAAAGAAGCAGGCTTAAGACTTGATATTCAAGCGCCGATGCCAAATGCGCCTTCAATGACCATGGCTCTTGACTTATTTATTAAGGAGCACAATAAAAATCATAAAAAGTAGAGAAAGAATTGTTAAAAAAGGGGTTTGATGAGCCCCTTTTTTATTAATACAAACTCAGTATAGAATCATTGATCTGTTTTTTTTAGCTGAACATTCAGATTGAAAGTAGATTTACAAATTTCGCCTAATTCCAGAACATCCTCATCGTTTGTTTGATAATACCAGTTAACCTTGATTATTGTGTCTTTTGTACCCATATTTTCTATCAAACGGAACGTATCAATTATATGTCTTTTAGAAACTGCATTAATAGCGCTAAAATTAAAATCAATTCGTGTATGTTTTTCCGGATTTTCAAAGTATAGCCTTAGCCTATCACTTATGATGTCATAAATATCAGGATGCTCAAAAGGCACCGATTTTCCCTTGATGATTAAATAACCTTTTTTAAATTCGGCATAAGGTGTTGTTCTTGTTTGTGCAATTGTGAATGTCATTAGGCACTGTCTTTATACATTCATACGAATATTACCAACGAGTAGTTTGTTATTAACCAATGATACATATCACCATCAAAGTTACAAAATAATGCAACCTCAAATCAATACCAGGCGTAATAGAGATTATCAACATATTTCACAGCTGATGAAAAAAACTACTACAAAACCTGTTTGCAAGAGATGTAATAAAAATCAGACGGTTGATATTATTTGCCAGAGTTGTAAAAATGAGCTTCTAAGTCATTTTGAGGCTTCATCCGATTGGCAAATGGCTTTTGAAATGGAAAAAGCAACACTGATTGCTTCCAGATTCAGAGGAGATGAGACAGAAGATAATGAATTTAACTAACTTAATCATAAAGATTGAAATAAAAGTTATTCGAGAGTTCAATAGCTATTAAAATGTCAAAGAAAGTAATCGTTACCGGAGCGGGGTTATCTGGTTTATCTGCTGCAGCACAACTGGCTATAAGGGGATTTGAAGTTGAGGTATACGAGAAAAATGACATACCCGGAGGGAGAGCACGACATTTTAAATCAGATGGATTTACCTTTGATATGGGGCCTACATGGTATTGGTTTCCGGAAATATTTGAAAATTTCTTTCGTAAGTTTGGCTATAGTACTATTGATTTTTACAAGCTTGATCGTCTTAATCCGGCATACCGGATCTTTTATGGTGTAAATGATTGTATTGATGTTCCCGCTGAGGACAAAGAACTATTTGAGTTATTTGAAACAATTGAAAAAGGAAGTAGCAAAAAGCTAAAAAAATTCCTTAAATCTGCCTATAATAATTATCAATTTGCTCTGAAGGAAATTATATATAAACCAGGATACGGAGTTGGCAACTATTTATCCTGGTTTTCTATCACAAGAGCTTTAAAACATAATTTTTTCAGTTCGTATTCTCGTTATATTAAATCTTTGTTCAAAGAAAACAGATTACAAAGAATTCTCGAATTTCCTATTACTTCATTGGGTGGATCTCCTCAAAAAGCACCTTGTTTTTACAACCTCATGAATTATGTTGATTTAAAACTTGGGACATGGTATCCACAAGGAGGGATATATAAAATTGTAGAAGCTATCTTAAAATTACTGGATGGGTTGCAGGTATCGGTTCATTTAAATAGTCCGGTTGAAAACTATGATATTATTGATAATAAGGTTACAGGCATATATACTCGCGGGAAAAATTTCCATGCTGATTATTTTGTTGCTTCTGCTGATTATTATCACGCTGAACAGCTTTTAGCAAAAGAATGCCGTAATTATTCCGATAAGTATTGGGATAAAAAAAAGCTATCACCATCTGCCCTTATTTATTTTCTGGGAGTAAATAAGAAGCTGGATAACCTGCAGCATCATAATTTATTTTATGACGCTTCATTTGACGATCATTTAAAAGACTTATATGATCATTTGAAATGGCCGGAAGCCCCGGTATTTTATGTCTCCTGTTGTTCAAAGACAGACAAAAAGGCTGCTCCAGCAGGAATGGAAAATTTAGTAATAATTATTCCTGTTACTCCAGGGTTAGAAGATACGGGGAAAATTAAGGAACATTATTATGATTTAGTGACAAACAGGCTCGAACATATTACTCAGCAGAATATTCGTAATAGTATTGTTTACAAGAAATCTTATGCCCAATCCGATTTTATTACTGATTATAATGCTTTTCAAGGCAATGCATACGGATTGGCAAATACTCTTAAGCAATCAGGATTTCTTAAACCGAAAATCAGGAACAGGCATTTGACAAATATGTTCTATACAGGCCAACTAACACTTCCGGGTCCGGGTATGCCATCAGCACTTGTTTCTGGCGAAATTGCAGCCTCAGAGATTGATAAGCTGCACAGGAAATCAATGAAAATCACATAAGGCTATGTTTGGTTGTTTAACTGTTGAGAAGTTTAGTCATTTAGGGATTGAGCATTCTATGTTTAATTGTTGAATTGATGAATTGATGAATTGATTAATCGATTAAATGAAGTTGGGTTGTTAGGTTCGTTGTTGCTGGTTGTCTATACCTGGCTAGAGGAGACAGACAGGCCAGTCAGGCAAGTGATTTGTTTATTGGAATTTACATTAAGACTGTCTTCGAAGAGCTTCTCCTTCGTGATTTTACTATGGAGAAGGAGTTCGTAAACTCGCTTAGTTTCGCTTAGCTCCCTGCGGTCGGTTGCATTTGGCGAGCTCGATTACCATAGATAAACAATATATCAAAGGTTTTCTTTTTCAAAGTTGGCTATTGATGGAATATTTCCCTTAATACACTAATTGATTTTACTTTACCAATCCCTTCAAGATGATCTTCAAAATACATGATCAATTGATCAAGTAATTTGGTACGGGTATGAATATCAATTGTTAATTTCGAAACATCGGCAAGAGAACAATCCATCAAACTCGATAATTGATATTTCCCGGGTAAGTTATTGCGAATTAATTCCTTATTGTTCTTTGGATATATTCCTATGAACTTTGTGAATTGCATCAGAAACACAAGATGCAAATTTTCAATACCTGCTTCTGTAATATCAAGTATTTGAACAGCATTATATATATATTCAAATAATGGTAAGTTTGGCTCAACCTCACGAAGTGTACGATACATAATTTCACTCAAAAAAAGAGCAATTGAACTTTTGCGAATATCAAAGCTTAAATTATTTAAAACGACTGAAGGTTTTATTTCTTTAACTTTCTGGATATCACGGGTTTCTTTAAAATATGCAATAATATCAAGAAGTGTGAGAGGCTGAAACAGGCTTGGAGATATTTTGTTTTTCTTTTTTCTAACACCCTGAACAAGAAATGACTGTCTGCCGAATTTTTCAGTATATGCCTGAATGATTATACCAGATTCGCCATATTTAATAGAATGAAGGACTATTGCTTTGGTTCGGTGCAACATCAGTGCAAAAAAAGTAATTTGGTTAGATGGGATTGACTGCCATCTTCAGTAGCAAGAAAAACAAGGTATACACCAGAAGCAACCCTTCTGCCATTAAAGTTTTTACCATCCCAAATAGCTTGTCCTCCAAGCGAAGTAGTTTCATATACCAGATTCCCGCTCACATCAGTAATCTTAACTATCGAATTAGCTACTAGTCCTGTAATTGTTATGATGCCGTCATAATCTGGCCGAACCGGATTTGGATATACATAGACATCGGTGAATCCTGAGAGGCCTTTTATGGCAGAACCTTTATAGCTAAGAAGGCCCTTGTTAGTTGCAAAAAATACTTCACCGTCTTTTTCATTGATTCCTATACCTGATACACTATTAGAGAAGAGGGGAGAGTTATCATCTTTAAAGTTGACTAAGGTATTTCTACCGTCTTCAGATATCAGGAACACACCTGAATTTTCCGTTGCCATCCACTTTCGGTTTGCCCCGTCTGTCTGAATATCTAAAATAGCTTCACCAAAAAGGAGAAAATCAGCATTATTTGTACCATCATTCCTGGGTATTTTTACCTGGTATCCATGATCATCTTCATTAATAAACCGGGAGGGTGAAGAATAAATCAACGGACCGCTATTCGTGCCTACCCAGATATCACCCTCATTATCTTCATCCAGGCAATAAGCTTTAGAAATTGTATTGAGATCCTGGTTTTTCAATAGAAAAGAATTTGAAATATAATTTCCTGATCCGTCATCTTCCACTACAATGATTCCATCTCTTTTAGTACATAACCATATTTGACCTGTATTTGTAACAAGCAGATCAGAATAGCGGATGCCTTCTTTGTTTAAAATGGTATTTGAAATTTGTGGACGTTTCCAATTCCCTTCATTATCTAGTATAACCAGAGGGCGGGAAATAAAACTCATAAGTATGTACAAATTATTTTGCTGATCATACTGGATACCTGTGGGTCTTAAGCCAACGACGTCTTCAATATCTGAAAATATTTCCAGGTCATCTTTTTCAATGATCTTATGCACCTGCCCGTCTCTAAATTCTATAATTCCATAAAGATATGCACCAGCGAATACATGGTTGTGATCCTGCGGATCGATAGCAAATTTATATGTATTACCCAATGGGTTAGTTGTCTGAATTTCATTTCCTGTATAGCTGGACCATTTATTGTTAATAAATGAGTAAGCAGCTCCATGTTTATAAAGATTTTGAGGACCTCCTGAAGAAACCCATACATGATCACCCATCGACTCTACTTTGCTTACTTCTCTGAATTTCGGACTATTAATAACAAAATACTTGGTTGTTTCACTATCAAGTTGATTGGTAAAACCACTAACTAAACTGGCGACATATACATTTTGTTCAGCATCAACATAGATATGTTTTGTTGAATAAGAAGTAAAATTTAAGTACATATTGCCATTATGATCATAAACAATCCCATTTTGATCTCCGCTAATACTGAAGAATCCATTTGAAGAAGTTATATCATTAACAGCTTCATAGTATTCGTTATCCCAAAACAAGTAATTATCGTTGCTAATTGTGATGATTTTGTCCTCATCAGATACGGTTTCATGATAAACGGCAAAAAAAGTATTTTGATGATTCTCAACACAGGTATAAGGGGAAGCATATTGAGGTATAAAATCCAATCTATCCCAGTAATTATAGTCAACCAGGTTAGGACTGTTCAAATCAGCATAATAAATTCCGTATTCGGTTGCTGCATAGAGAAAGTTATCTATAATTGTAACATCGTTTACTGCTATCTGGCTCCCCCCTTCACCAAAATAATAACTGTCTTTTATTTCTTCCTTGTCCAGATCAAGTACAACAATTCCAAAACTGCATGATAGATAAGCGAGATATTCCGAGATATAAATATTGTTTATACTTTTTTCTCCGGTAATACTTTTTCTTTTGATATCTGCAAGATTATTCAGTGTACCATCTTCAAAATTAATAAGGTCGATATTACCATTCAAATAACCAATTACCAATTTGTTTGTAGCTGCTGAGCTGGCAATTGTACTTACTTCAACATCAGATAAACCGGTTACTTTAGAGTGTTTCTGAATCTCATTTGTTTCTTTATTGTATGAAAGCATGCCGGATTGTGAAGCACAATAAATAATTTCTCCTGCATCTGCAATACGATAACCATATCTGAATGATAAATGATCGCGCCATTCACCCTGTAAAACTTGTGAATATATGTTGGTTGAGATTAATAAAGCTAGCTGAGAAAAAAGAAAATTTACCAGTAATTTATTCATACTTCTCTTCTTCATCTTATACAATGTGATTTAACACACGAAAATAAACTATAAATTGTAATATCAATTTTTGCTAATTGTATAAAAAGTAATACGTAATATCAAGCAGGTTAGTATCTGAACAAAGAAATTTATAAATCTATGAATTCTTTTAAATACTTTACGAATTTCTGTAATGCTATCGATCTGTGGGATATATTATTTTTTTCAAAGGGAGACATCTCTGCAAAGGTTTTGTTGTGTCCATTAGGAAGAAATACCGGATCATACCCAAACCCATTATGACCTCTTCTGATTATTGTTATTTCACCTTTTATCAGACCCACAAATCTCTTTACTTTATCCTCATATATAAAAGCAATTACTGTTTTAAACCGGGCATTTCGATTTTTAATTCCTTGCATCATATGCAACAACTTATCCACATTATCAACTTCATTGGCATGATTTCCTGCGTACCGGGCTGAATAAACTCCGGGTTCCATATTTAGAGCCTCAACTTCAAGTCCGGTATCATCGGCAAAACAACTTAATGAATATTTATTATAAATAAATCTGGCTTTCTCAATTGCATTGCCTTCAATAGTATCCTGATTTTCAGTGATGTCTTCATAAATTCCAACCTCCTGCAATCCAAAAATTTCAAGTTTACCATTCGCAACTGCTCTGATCTCTTCAAGTTTATGTTGATTATTTGTAGCAAAAATTATTTTCATTTGGTTCTACTCCAAATTTTGAATATTGCCGTAAAAATTACTTCTTATATAAAATAAAAACAAGGACTATAAGGTCCTTGTTCTAAATTAGTTTTACTATTCAATTTGTTGCTTAACCGCCAGAAGCACTGAAACTTCCCCCCAATTTTGGAGGCTTTGGATTGATACAGATTACAGGAAGTTTGGCCTCATTGGCAATAATATACTGTTCATGTGCACCAAGAACATAATCAGCAAAGCCAATATCTTTGGTGACCATAATTAAAATTGCATCTGCATCAATTTTGGCTGCATATTGTACGGCTTCCAATACAAAAATGGATTCGCCTGCAGCTTCTTCCATTTCGAATGAAATACCTTTACTTGTAAAGAATTTGTTTAAAAAGAAAACGTTCGAATCAATTCCTTTGATGAAATTCGGATCAGTATGTTTCGCCTTGAAAATATGAAAATGAGATTCGAAATATCTGGAAAAATAATTTATCCAATTGATGCTCTCTTTATTTTCTTTTCTGAAAGTAATAGGAATAACAATATTCTTATAAGTGTCTCTGGTTGGTTTTTCTTGTACTACGACAAAAGGAACTTTAGTGTGGGCAATTACTTTAAGAGCCCAGCTACCCAGAAACTTTTGCATTCCTTTGATCCCGTGCGTGCCCATAAAAACCATTTTGGCTCTTATGTCATTAGCAAGATCAGTAATGGTCGAAAAGATATTACCGGATTTTACAATAACTTCAGGTTGTGGATCCAGATCAGGATATTTACTTGAAATAATTCCCTGAATACGCTCTTTAGTAGGCTTTATTTCCGATTCTTTTTTAACGATATGAACCAATCCAATGCTATGTTTAAGTCGCCTGGAAGCAAGAAATGCATGCTCCAGTGCGAACTCGGATTTTTCAGTAAAATCCCATGTAACAAGAATATAATTTTTTTCCTGCTCCATAATTTGTAAAAAATTTAGGCATTAAGATAAGAATTATATTTGTAATACTAAAGTATATTGTATATTCATAATTAAAAAGAATTTCGATTATATAAGAATTCTGTCATTGTTTTGAAGCGGGTAATTCTTTATTTTTGAAATTCACTGAGAGCATAAATAACCAATAAAGTTGAGGTTATGAGAATAACTGATTGGGGAAATATTTCATTTGCTTACCTTAAAACGAACCATAACATTCGTTGTTACCATAAAAATGGCAAATGGGGAAAAATTGAAATTACAGATTCAGAATATGTAAAACTTCATATTGCATCAACCTGCCTTCATTACGGGCAGGAGATATTTGAAGGATTGAAAGCATATAAAGGGAAAGATGATAAGGTAAGATTGTTTCGATGGGACGAAAATGCTAAAAGAATGATCCGATCGGCAAAAGGAATTTTAATGCCAGAAATCCCTCTTGAGCTTTTTAAAGAGGCAATATTTAAAGTTGTCAGAATAAATGAAGAATTTATACCGCCATTTGGTTTCGGGGCTACCTTATACATTAGACCACTTTTAATAGGATTAGGCCCTGAAGTTGGAGTAAAACCTGCCAAAGAATATTTATTCATCGTATTTGTAACTCCTGTTGGCCCCTATTTTAGAGATGGATTTGCTCCGGTTGACATTATGATTTGCAAAAAATATGATCGGGCAGCTCCATTAGGCACAGGAGCATACAAAGCCGGAGGAAATTATGCTGCTAGTTTAATGTCTTTAAAAGAAGCGCATGATTCCGGATTCAGCACCTCCCTTTATCTTGATGCAAAGGAGAAAAAATACATAGATGAAGCAGGCCCTGCCAATTTTTTTGCAATTAAAGGAAATACGTACATCACACCTGAATCGAATTCGATTTTACCTTCAATAACAAATATGAGTTTGATGGAGCTGGCTTCCGATATGGGGATGAAAGTTGAACACCGGCCAATACCTGTAGATGAATTATCCGATTTTGATGAAGTTGGAGCTTGCGGAACAGCTGCTGTTATTACTCCGATCAGAAAAATTGTTGATCCTGAGAGCAATAAGATTTACCAATATTGTGAAGGAACTGTTGCGGGACCTGTTTGTAGTAAACTTTATCATAAACTCACTGACATTCAAACCGGTGATCTTCCTGATAAATTTGGGTGGATTTCTTTTGTTGAATAATATCGGTTTAACATTTTTTATATTCAAGAATTTAATAACCGACCAATATTTCTTCTTATTTTTGCCGATCGGGTCCTTATGCCTAATTATGTCTACAAGGGAGAATAAAATCGAAAAAAAAAGGCTTAGAAGTTCGTATTTCACTTCAACAATTAGCATTACCCTGTTGCTTATTCTACTTGGATCTGTAGGATTGCTGCTATTGAATACGAAAAGAATTTCAGACTACGTAAGGGAAAATATCATTTTCAAGGTAATCTTGAAAGATAATGTGCGTGAGGTCGATATCTATCAAATTCAGAAAGCATTAGATGCGAAGGAATATGTTAAAGAAACCGAATATATACCAAAAGAAAGAGCAGCAGTTGAACTTCAGGAAGAGTTGGGAGAAAACTTTATTGAGTTCATAGGGCATAATCCTTTGCTACCATCAATTGAAGTTAAATTTCTTGCTTCCTATGCTAACAATGATAGCATCGCAATAATTGAAAGCGATCTGAAAGAATTTGATCAGATAAAAGAAGTATACTATCAGAAAAATCTCATTCATACGGTTAATGAAAATGTAAGAAAAATCACTTTTTTGGTATTGATATTTAGTGGATTTCTGCTATTAATAGCCATCGCACTTATTAATAATACAATACGACTTGCAATATATTCTAAACGATTTATAATTCGTACAATGCAATTGGTGGGAGCTACTGCAGGATATATAAGACGGCCTTTTCTCTATAACGGAGCAATTCAGGGAGGAATTGGGGCATTACTTGCAATTTTTATTTTAATTGGTTTTATTTATTTTCTTCAAAATGAAATGAGCGGTATCATAAGGCTTGATGATTTACAAATATTAGCCATTTTATTCAGCATGGTTATAATTCTTGGCATCATAATTAACTGGATATCAACATATGCAGCAGTAACAAAATACTTACATATTAAGACTGATAAATTATATAATTGACATGGCTGAGAAAAACACAGGTAAAAAAGCACAAAATAATTTTGCCCTGCCAAGGGAAAATTACAAGTACCTCCTTATAGGTTTTATTATTATAATTATCGGATTTGCATTAATGATAGGTGGCAGATCAGAAGATCCGAATGTATTTAATGAGGATGAAATTTTCAGTTTCAGAAGAATTACCCTCGCGCCAATTATTGTTTTAGCAGGATTCATTTTTGAGATATGGGCAATTATGCGCAAACCTAAAGAATCTGAATAATAAAATAGCACAAAAAATTTAGATGGATTGGTTAGAAGCTTTAATCCTTGGCATAATACAAGGTTTGACAGAATTTTTACCGGTAAGCAGCAGTGGTCATCTGGAAATCAGTAAAGCAATTCTTGGTGTTGAAATTGAAGACAACCTGACTTTCAATATTGTAGTTCACGCTGCAACTGTTTGCAGCACAATCATAGTGTTCAGGAAAGACCTGCGAGCATTATTTTCTGGTTTTTTCGAGATAAAATGGAATTTTGAAACGCAATACATCTCAAAAATTATTTTATCATCTATTCCTGTTATTTTTGTCGGTCTTTTTCTGAAATCTCAGGTTGAGAGCTTATTTTCAAGTGATACCGGGGATCAAAGATCCAAGTTACTATTTATCGCATTTATGTTATTTATTACAGCATTGCTGCTGGCCTTTACGTATTATGCAAAGCCTAAAAATAAATCTATTTCTTTCCTGCACGCATTTATTATTGGTTTAGCGCAAGCTTTTGCTGTATTACCAGGCATTTCAAGGTCAGGAGCTACTATTGCAACAGCCCTTTTGCTTAAGAACAGTAGAGAAGATGCAGCCCGCTTTTCATTTTTAATGGTACTATTGCCAATACTTGGAAAAGCAGGCATGGACTTGATTTCAGGTAAAATGAATTCCGAGGCTATACACATTTTTCCCTTGATTGTTGGTTTTTCTTCAGCTTTCATTGTGGGCTTGCTCGCTTGTAAACTAATGATCAGGATAGTAAAAAACAGCAAGCTTATTTATTTTGCTATTTATTGTGCGCTGGTGGCAGGACTCACATTGTTTTTCAGCATTTAACTTCGATTTAATGCAATTGGATTTTACAAAAGAAAGTTTGCAGGAAGGACAAATACTCTCATTCGACAAACCATATGGATGGACATCTTACTATTTGGTAAATAAAATAAGATATTATTTGTGCAAATTCACAGGTATAAAAAAACTAAAAGTCGGACATGCAGGAACTCTTGATCCACTTGCTACCGGCCTAATCATTCTTTGCACAGGTAAAGCCACTAAAGGCATTACAGAAATTCAAAAAATGCCAAAAGAGTATATCGCGGAGATTACATTTGGAGCCACCACACCCTCACACGATTTAGAAACCAGGATTAATAAAACATATGATACTGAGCATATTACAATGAGTTTAATTGCAGAAAAATTAGCATCCTTTAGAGGAAAAATTCAACAAATTCCTCCATTGTTCTCTGCAAAGAATATAAATGGTGTAAGAGCCTATAAATTAGCTCGCAAGGGAATAAGAAAACAATTGAAAGCAGCTGAAATCGAAATTTACGATTATAATATATTGGATTTTATTTCTCCTGTGATAAAACTAAAGATCAAATGCAGCAAAGGGACTTACATTCGGGCTATTGCCCGTGATTTAGGAGAACGTGTTGGCTCGGGCGGGTATTTGACAGCACTGAAAAGAACTGCAATTGGTGACTATTTACTCGTCAACGCCATTAATGTTGAAAAATTTAAAAAGAAATTAAACTTTTTGTAACCATTTGGAATTTATCACGTATAAATGTCGAATTTAAAAAAACACTAAAGGAAGGTTCTCTTATTATGAAGTTATCCCAATACAAATATAATTTACCTGAGGAGTTGATAGCAAAATACCCGACTGATAGCAGGGACGAATCCAGATTGATGGTATTGAATCGAACGGATAAAAGCATTGAACATAAAATCTTTAAAAATATAATTGATTATTTTAATGAGAATGATACAATGGTTTTTAACAACACCAAAGTATTTCCGGCCAGACTTTACGGAAACAAGGAAAAAACAGGTGCTGAAATTGAGGTATTTCTTTTAAGAGAGCTTAACAAGGAACAACGTTTATGGGATGTTTTGGTTGATCCGGCAAGAAAAATACGAATTGGAAACAAACTATATTTTGGTGAGGACGATTTATTGGTGGCTGAAGTTATTGATAATACTACTTCCCGGGGCCGTACATTAAGATTTTTATTTGATGGTGATTACGAGGAGTTTAAAAAGACACTTTATGGCTTGGGAGAAACGCCACTGCCAAAATTCATAAAAAGAGACGTGCAACCGGAAGATCGCGAAAGATACCAGACAATATTTGCTAAACATGAAGGTGCAGTGGCGGCACCTACCGCCGGACTTCACTTCAGTCGGGAATTATTAAAAAGACTTGAAATAAAAGGGATTGAGTTCGCTGAAATTACATTACATGTAGGATTGGGAAATTTTCGTACCGTTGATGTCGAAGATCTTACAAAACATAAAATGGATTCGGAAAGAATTTTTATTCCTGAAAAAGCAGTTGAAATAGTAAATAGGACAAAAGATAACAGGAAACATATTTGTGCAGTTGGCACTACTGTTATGCGCACATTAGAAAGTTCAGTTTCTACTCAGGGTTATTTAAAAGCATTTGATGGCTGGACCAACAAATTTATTTTTCCGCCTTATGAATTCAGCGTACCTACCTGTATGATTTCCAACTTTCATCTGCCTCTTTCTACTTTATTGATGTCGGTTTCAGCTTTTGCTGGTTACAATTTTTTATTCGAAGCATATAAAGTAGCAATGAAGGAAAAATACAGGTTTGGGACTTATGGAGATGCAATGCTAATTTTGTAATTGTTATATTCTATTCTTTCAACAAAGAAAAAAATCACTACTGTGCAACTTAAACTAATGACTATTGTCTTTAGAAGTACAGATTTTATCCATTTTTAGAAAGGGTTATAAGATAAAATACAATGAAAAGATTATTCATTTTTCTCATTTGCATATTGACAACCATTTCTTTATTTTCCCAGGATGATGAGTTTAATACAATTTTTCAGAAGAAGGAAGATAAAAAATTAAGACTTACAGGGTTTGGGGGTCCAATGATGATTTTTACAGCTATCGGAAATGACTTTGTTCATATGATGGGTGGAGGCGGAGGTCTGATTGTGGGGAATGCTTTTTTTGGAGGTTATGGATTTGGTAAAACAAATAAGACTTTTTATAAATACAATGATCAGTATAGCCTTAATTATGGTCATGGGGGCTTCTGGTTCGGATATATAATTGGCCAGAACAGACCTGTTCATTTATCACTTTCTGTACAAACCGGATGGGGAAATATTTCTCGAGGTATTGACCTTGATGATGGTGATTTCGAAAGTATTGAAAGTAATCCTGTATTTGTGATTACCCCAATCGCAGAAATTGAATTGAATTTTTCCCGTTTTTTCAAACTGGGCATTGGCTCAAGTGTTAGTTATGTTACGGGCTCAGGAATAACCGGAACGGCCTATACCACGAAAGATTTTTTCAAACCTTCAATATATTTATCATTTAAATTCGGTTGGTTTCATTAAGGTCTTGTTTAAAATAAAAGGTTCTACACAGTGCCTTAAGTTTGGTTTTTATAAAGTGCCTAAAATACTTAACTTTAGTTCACTTTAAGTACTGATTTGTTACAAATAAAATAATCAACTTAATCTTTCGCCAATTTTTTGAATTATAAGAACAACTTTAGGGGAGTTGATATGCTCTCGGATCATTGGTATTATCTGTTATTATAAACCCATAATCTTTATCCTTTTCTTTCTCATACAATCCCTGATTCTTACCTTAACTTTTTTTAATAGTATTGCTGACCAAGTTTGCTGAGATTCTGACAGACACCCCGATAAATTAACTATCTTAGAACGCTAAATCAGTATACAAAAGATTTGAAATCTTCATGAAAACTCTGAGGCTTTATAACAGAATTCTGGGATGGTCAGTGTTCCTGATCTCAGCAACAGTATATTTATTGACACTGGAACCGACTACAAGTTTATGGGATTGCGGCGAATTTATAGCGAGCGCGTATAAACTTCAGGTTGGGCACCCTCCCGGAGCTCCTTTATTCATGATATTGGCCCGCTTTTTTTCATTATTTGCAGGAGGAGATGTTACAAAAGTTGCACTTATGGTCAATGCCCTTTCGGGATTAGCAAGTGCCTTTACTATTTTATTCTTATTCTGGACCATAACTCATCTTGCTATTAAAGTCATAAAACCGGAAGATACAGTAAAAATATGGCAATACATTGCCATTCTGGGCAGTGCCCTGGTAGGTTCTCTTGCATACACCTTTTCTGATACTTTCTGGTTTTCGGCTGTAGAAGGAGAAGTATATGCCAGCTCATCCTTGTTCACAGCACTGGTTTTTTGGGCAATTCTTAAGTGGGAAAATATTGCCGATGGAAAATATGCAAATCGATGGCTTATTCTGATTGCTTACCTGATGGGGTTATCTATAGGTTTTCACCTGCTTAATCTTTTAGCTATTCCGGCAATTGTTCTTGTTTATTATTTTAGAAAATATACTGTAACGACTAACGGTTTGATTGCAGCCCTTTTGATATCGGGTATTATCCTCGGTGGTGTAATGTATGTTATTATACCTGGTGTAATCTGGTTTGCTGCACGATTTGAATTGTTATTTGTGAATGTGTTTGGATTAGGGTATAACACAGGAGTTTTATTTTATGCATCTCTGCTTATCGGGAGTCTCATTTATGGAATAATCTATACACATAAACACAAAAAAGTTCTTGCGAATACAATAATTCTGGTTATTTCTGTCATTATTTTAGGCTACTCTTCCTTTTCCATGATTGTAATCCGCTCATTAGCCAACCCTCCTATGGATGAAAATAGTCCTGAGACAGTATTTTCATTGATGTATTATCTTAATCGTGAACAATATGGAGACAGGCCTCTTTTGAAGGGGCAATATTTTAATGCTCCTCGTCCTAAGGTTTCAGAGGGCAAAAAAACTTACACACGGAGAGGTGGCAAGTATGTTGTGACGAATCGTAAACCAAAAACTACTTACGATAAAGAATTTATAACATTTTTTCCACGTATTTACAGCAGCAGCCCGGAACATATTGCAGTTTATCTGGAATGGGCCGGTCTGGAAGAAAAGGATCTTTATTTCCCACGTTACAACGAAAATGGGGATATTGTTACAAATCGGGCTGGAAAGGTACTTTACGATCGGAGCAGGCCTAAGCAAAAACCTAGTCTTGGAGCAAACCTTAAGTTTTTCTTCACCTATCAGGTGGGGCATATGTATATTCGGTATTTTATGTGGAATTTCTCAGGAAGGCAAAACGATATACAAGGTCATGGAGGCCTATTGAATGGTAACTGGATTACAGGCATACCTGCTTTTGATAAGCACATTATAGGCTCCACTGAAAATATACCGGATGAAATTAAAAATCATCCTGCCAGAAATAAACTTTACCTTCTTCCATTAATATTGGGTTTGATAGGGATGTTTTCACATCTTAATAAGCACAGAAAAGACTTTTCAGTTGTAGGTATATTGTTTGTATTAACCGGATTTGCAGTAGTTGTATACCTGAATCAAACCCCTTTACAACCCAGAGAAAGAGATTATGCATATGCAGGTTCATTTTACCCTTTTGCTATATGGATAGGTTTAGGAGTTATTGGTATAATTGATACAATAGGGAAAAAAGCTCAGAATGCAGCAGTTTCAATCCTGGTCACTTTAACATGTCTTGTCCTTGTTCCCGGTATTATGGCTAATGAAAACTGGGATGACCATGATCGTTCCGGTCGTTATACTGCCCGCGATATTGCTTACAACTATCTGAATTCATGCGAGCCAAATGCAATCTTGTTCACTGGTGGAGATAATGATACTTTCCCGCTTTGGTATGCTCAGGATGTCGAAGGAATTCGAACGGATGTACGGGTAGTAAACCTGATGCTTCTTAATATGGACTGGTATATCGATCAGATGAAAAATAAAGCTTATGAATCTGATCCTATGCCTATTTCTTTGCAATCAGAACAGTATATAAGCGGAACTCGCGATGCGGTTCATGTATACGAAAGATACAATCAAGCATATGATGCTCGTGAAATTGTACAGTTTATTGCCAGTGATTTGAATACTACGAAAATTGCCACACCAAGCGGGGAAATGCTCAATTATGTACCTGCCAGGAAATTTTTCCTTAAAGTTGATTCTTTGAAAGTGATAAATAATGGTACGGTAAAACCTGAGAATGTATCTGAAATAGTTGCACGGGTTGAAGGAAGAATTGCAGGTAATTTCCTGACAAAAAGCAATCTGGTAGCTCTTGATATTATTGCGAATAACAATTGGGAAAGACCTGTTTATTTTGTTGGGACTAACCATACTGATGAACTTGGTTTAAGTGATTATGTGCAGCTCGATGGGTTGGCGTATCGCCTTGTCCCAATAAAAACCGCAACTGGTTCGAGCTTTGAAAGAGGGCGAATTGATAGTGAAAAACTATACGATCATCTGATGAATAAATTTGAATATGGCAGAATGAATGCAGAAGATGTTACCCTCGATCACTTTCATCTTCGTACGCTTTCTGTTATCAGACTAAGATTCAGGTTCATGCGCCTGGCAAATACTCTTGCAGATGAAGGTGACTATGAAAGAGCGGAGGAAGTATTAGATCGTATTATTGAACTTACTCCGCATGAGAAAATACCATACCATCTTTTCATGCCGGGCATTGCTGAAACATACTTTAAAATCAATCAGTTTGAAAAGGGGAGAACAATATTTGAAAAAATTATAGATATTTCTGATAGACATCTGGAGTATTACGCAACCTTTAAGCAAAAGGATCAGAAAAGAATAATGGAAGAGGTTACTTATCATATGCGAGTGTTAGGCAATACCATGCAAATAGCCCGCCAATACAATCAGGCTGGCCTGGTTGTAATAGCAGAACAAATGTTTGATAAACATAATAAACGGTTTGCAATTTTCAGATAAGGAACAGAAAGAATTCATTAGTACTCTCGCATCATCATTTTTTCAACAAAACTCCGGAGTTTGTTTTTATTAGCATTAGGGATACTTACTTGACTAAAAAACTCTAAACCCTTGGAAAAATAATCTTGCGCAGTTTTTTTTGTAATAGTATCGATTTTCATCTTACTATAGATATTTGTTACTGCGTTTATTTTTTCCTCTGGTTCATAGTTTTTTCTTGCTAACCATTGTTTTAATTCTTCGACTAAAATCCTGTCCTTCGCATTCAAAGCACTGATAAGCAAAAAAGTTTTTTTATTTGACAAGATATCGCTACCAATGTTTTTACCAAATTTCTCCTGCTCTCCGTACACATCAAGGTAGTCATCCTGCAGTTGAAAGCCTGTACCTATGTTTTGCCCAAAAAGATACATCTTTTCAACATCTTCTTCACTGGCCATCCCTGTTACAGCGCCAATAGCAAGAGAAGATGCAATCAGCACAGCAGTTTTCAAGCGTATCATATCAAGATATTCCTTCACCGATGCAACATGTTGTTTCTCAAAGTTCATATCATATTGCTGTCCTTCACAGACCTCAAGAGCTGTCTTGTTAAATATTGATAGAATGAGTGGAAGTAATGATTTATTTGTTTTAGAAATAAGCTTATAGGCAATGATCATCATGGCATCACCGGAAAGGATGGCTACATTATCGTTCCACTTAACATGCACTGTATCATGGTTTCTTCTTTTCAATGCATTATCCATAATATCGTCATGAAGAAGAGTAAAATTGTGGAAAACTTCCAATCCCAAAGCAGGAAATAATATATCTGTATTATCTTCGGAAAAAATGCTGTGTGCCATTAATGCCAGACACGGACGAATTCTTTTTCCCCCTAATGATAAAACATACTTTATTGGCTCATACAATTCAACAGGAGTAGAATTAATAGAAAGCTGCAAAATATTTTTTTCAATCAAGGCATATGATTCCGAATAACTGAGCATAAGGAATATAATTGGTAACAGAACAAAAATAATCTTATTCAAAAACAATCTCACTATAGATTATAAGTTATCTATTTCAACACATTTCGGATTTCTCTTTTTTGTACTAATTTTGCCGCTTAATGAATTACACATTGAGCTTATGCTATCCCGTTCTGGTCTGCAATTCTGGTTTATTCAAATTATCCTATCATCACTAGTGATATT
>DAOUOU010000161.1 GCA_030626465.1 Bacteroidales bacterium | reverse complement strand
AGACTAATTATAATTCTGTCGGCTCTTTTAGGTACATTTCTGCTTAATGGCTGTAATTTTTTTGAAGAACACCCGCTTTTCAATAAGGGACCGGATTCTTTATTGAATATGCCGATTGTAGAACCAGAACCAGAGATAATAGATACAATGGAGTATATTATCGAGGAACCTGTTGTTATTGAAGAACCCATTGAATCTCAACTACAAACCGGTTACGGAAGTGGCCAATATTTCATGATTGTAGGAAGCTTCCAGAACCGGAATTTTGCAGTACAGTATGCAGAAAAAATTCAGGAGATGGGATACCAGACTCAAATTATTGAGGCATCAAATGGATTTTACAGAGTATCTGCCAGATCGTATAATAACTTCCAGCAGGGAGTGAATGAGATAGATGATTTTCGAACATCAGTATCTGCGGGAGCCTGGCTTCATGTTCGTAGATAATGAGAGCAAGAGATCATATAAATGGCATTCTTTCCGGAATGCCTTTTTCAATTGTTCGAATAGTTTAGAGATTCCCTTTATTGATCTCCGGTCATTATAAATAATGGTTGAAATTCAAAACTTTTGTAATGTGGACGTAAACGCTCAGAATTATAATGCCTTTTAATATCAACTTTTTTATTTGTACTGGTGACCACATCAATCGGGGCATTGTCATATCTACCATTACGCAGAACAACCAGTCGGCCATGAATTCCTTTTAGAATCAGGTCGAGAGCCAGATTTCCGTATGCCATTGGCACAATAGAGTCGATTGCATCAGGATCTCCCCCCCGAACCAGATAACCCAATTGTTGATTGATCACATTCACTCGTTGTCCGTTATTAAACTTTGGAGATAACTCTCTTATCTTTGCGGAAATTAAATCCCCGATACCCCCAAGTTTGGCATGACCATAGGCATCTTTTTCGGTTGAACGGAAGATCATTTCACTATCGCCCGCAAACATTGCTCCTTCAGAAACCAGTACAACCGAGTAACGACTCGGATTCCTGTTTCGGTCATTAACCAGTAAAGAAGCGAGTTTCTCGATATCAAACTTGTATTCGGGGATGACACACCTGTTGGCAGCTCCAGCCATAGTAGGGAGCATGGCAGTAAAACCTGCGTATCGTCCGAAAACTTCAAGTACCAGTATACGTTCGTGCGATCCGGCTGATGTGCGAAGTGTATTGCACATATGTATAGTACGTGTAACACAGGTACTGAAACCAATGCAATAATCAGTGCCCGGTACATCATTATCCATGGTTTTAGGCATAGCTACAACTTTTACTCCTTCGGAATAAAGTCGTACAGCATAACTAAGGGTATCATCGCCACCAATAGGAATCAGGTAATCTACTCCCAGGTATTCAAGATTTTTGATGATCTCGGGTGTGAGATCGTTCGTTTCATCAGTGTATTTATCTTTGTATTGAGGTGGAACACTGATCTTCGGAACATGACTGGGTCGTGATCTTGAAGTATGAAGAAATGTTCCACCGGTTCGACCGGCTTTATTTACAATCTCTTCAGTTAAGACAATATATTTATCACTATTATCAGCTTTTTTATCACGAACAAATTCCAGTATGCCAGTCCAGCCTCTTCTGAGGCCAATAACCTGGTAACCTTCTCTGAGTGCACGGATAGTGATTGCCCTGATAGCAGGATTAAGACCAGGAACATCGCCTCCGCCTGTTAAGATGGCAATAGTGCCTTTTTTCTTTTTTACCTGGACCATAGTTTTGTAGTTTTGGTTGAGGTCTATGCTTATAAATATAAGCAAAATTTTGAAGACTAATAAACTGATAATCTAGTTATCGTTTATGCAATAAAAAAACAGGACTAATTCAGGTTCACCAGTTTAATATTTTATAGAAATCATATTCTTCAGGTTCAGGCAAGAGGTGTTTTGCTGCTTTATAATCTTTCTTAGAGATAAAATGAAGATTATTGTTGAAAACCAGCTGGGCCCGTTCTGAATTAATATTTACAAGACGTGGTTTTATCTTTCCATTTTCATCTTCCACATCTTTCAAATATAATGGAGAAATATTTCCAGCCGGATCGGCAGTTACCATGCAACCAGTTACGCCATCCTGGAATAATTTCATCACGCCGTTTCCAAGAATTGTAGCATAGGAAAGATCAAATGCAATTGGTCTGCAGCATCTCAACTCATACCCAAGTTCATTCGGGCGACTTTTTATTGCGATACCCAGTTTTTTTAATTTTCTCTGAACGAGCATATTAAAGATATGAGATTTGCTTACATTCCCCAGTTCGGGATGTCCATGATCATCATAAGTAAAGTTAACCCCTGTGCCTTCAATTTCTTCTTCACTCATAAAATGAAAAACACCTTCACTAACAATAGCGATACCATATGAGATTCCCAGAATTTTCCTTTTGACCATGGATGAGATAATGAGCCTGGTTATCTTATCAGATGTTAGTTTTGTTTTATTGAACATTTCAGGAATTATAATCATTGGCATATGACATGCTGTACCAATGCCAGCAGCAAGATGGCCTGCTTCTCTTCCCATTGCAGATAGAATAAACCAATTGCCACTTGCACGTGCATCTTCGTAGATAGTATTAGCTATTCGCACACCTTCCTCTTTGGCCGACTGGTAACCGAAAGTCGGGCTGCCCTCGGGTAAAGGAAGATCATTATCAATGGTTTTGGGTACATGAATATTGGAGACTTTGACATTGTTTTGAGCTAAATATTTTGCCAGACGATTAGAGGTTGAAGCTGTATCATCTCCACCAATGGTTACCAGAAGTTTAACATTATTCTTCGTAAAGAAAACGGTAGAAAATTCATTGTCTTTAGGCTTGTATCTGCTCATCTTGAGAGATGACCCTCCGCGACTAAATACAGTATCAGCAAATTCAAAATCAAGCTCTTCGTGCCTGGTATCCTCTGAAAATAAGGTTTTATAGCCTTCGTGAATACCCAACACACGATACCCGGCATTCAAGAATACCTTTGTTACAGAGCCAATTACAGTGTTGATTCCAGGTGCGGGTCCTCCGGCGCATAGTATTGCAATAGCATCTTTCTTCATAATTACATCCCTTCTTTTTCAGGCATATTTTAAAATACAATTTAACAGTTGCTTTTTTTTATGCGCCGCAAATATGGTAATATATTTTTAAAAAATGAACTCTGACAAACAGGGAGTCAAAAACCCGGATTGATAATAGGGAAAAAGAAGCAGATAAGAATTACTCTTCTTATGTGTATCAGAGTATAATAGTTTGTTTCCTGTTTGGGCCAACCGATACGATTTTCACAGGCACACTGAGCTCTTTTTCAATAAACTTAATATACTCTTTAAGTTCAGGAGGGAGTCTTTTACTGCTTTTTACATCTGTAAGGTCTTCTGACCAGGCAGGTAATTCTTTGAAAACCGGTTCTTGGATAATGTTGATATCATAAGGAAAAAAATCAATTATTCCTTCTTTGGTTTTATAGCCAGTACATACTTTAATGGATTGAAAGCCTGATAAAACATCAGCTTTTGTCATGATAAGGGCTGTGACACCGTTCAGCATAACGGAGTACTTCAATGCAGGAATATCAAGCCAGCCACATCGTCTTGGGCGGCCAGTAGTGGCACCAAATTCATGCCCTTTCTCCCTAAGGGTTTCACCAGTGGAATCATGAAGTTCGGTTGGGAAAGGGCCGCTTCCTACCCTTGTGCAATAAGCCTTAAAAATACCAAAAACTTTACCAATACGATTTGGTGCCACTCCCAGTCCGGTACAAGCTCCGGCACATATTGTACTGGAAGAAGTGACATACGGATAGGAACCAAAATCAATATCGAGTAAGGTTCCCTGGGCACCTTCGGCCAAAACCGATCTTTCTTTGGCAAGTTCCTGATTTAAATAGTGCTCGCTATCAATAATATTAAACATTTTTAATGTATCGATACCTTCAAACCATCCTTTTTCATAGTCTTCCAAGGTATAATCGAAATCATACATGCTAAGCAGTTGCTTGTGCTTATCAGTAAGGGAATTGTATTTCTGTTTGAAGTTACTTGAAAGAATATCACCAACTCTTAAGCCATTTCTTCCAGTCTTATCCATATATGTCGGACCAATTCCTTTAAGCGTAGAACCAATTTTAGTTTTGCCTTTGGAAGCTTCAGAAGCTGCATCCAAAATACGATGTGATGGCAGGATCAGATGAGCCTTTTTAGAGATAAGAAGTTTTTTCCGGATATCGACAGCTAACTTGCTTATAGATTCAATTTCCTTAGTAAAAATAATTGGATCTATAACAACTCCATTTCCAATTATGTTTGCCTGGTCTTCTCTGAAAATCCCCGAAGGGATCGTGTGCAATACATGTTTAATTTGATTAAATTCCAGGGTATGTCCTGCATTGGGGCCACCCTGAAAACGAGCTATTATATCATATTTCGGTGTTAGTACATCAACTACCTTTCCTTTTCCTTCATCGCCCCATTGAAGACCTAAAAGTACGTCTATTTTCATACTAAAATTAAAGAGTTATCCTTTCGTTCACAAGGCGCGAAGTTACAAATTATTTCCACAAAAAATAACCAAAAACCGATCAGGTATTCTGAAGAAATCTACTTGCTGATTCTATCTTTTTTCTTACCGTATATATACAGGGAGTGATGTGATGGATGAAAACCATTGAGATCACATGCAGTTTGTATAATATCCAGCATCCTGGGATCACAGAATTCAATTACCTGCCCTGAATCAATATCTATAAGATGATCATGCTGGATACACTGATAGGCTTTTTCAAAT
This sequence comes from Bacteroidales bacterium, assembly GCA_030626465.1. Lineage (GTDB taxonomy): Bacteria > Bacteroidota > Bacteroidia > Bacteroidales > UBA10428 > UBA10428. The sequence goes on along the minus strand of DAOUOU010000161.1, from coordinate 1,570 downwards.
TGTGCAATATTTTTCCCGAACTGATGCTTTATAACCAGATTACAGTTAAGCAAAAGTTCAATTGTATTATAAAGTGTGGCGCGACTAACCCTGTAGTTTTTATTCTTCATAAAGATATAAAGGGTTTCAATATCAAAATGTCCTTCCCTCGAGTAAATTTCATCTAAAATGGCATAACGTTCCGGAGTTTTCCTGTGGCCCTTTTTTCCCAAATAATCTGTGAAAATTTTCTTAACAGTCTCCTTTGTTTCATTCGAAACCATAATTAGTCTAATTATAAATAAGGGCTAAGGTAATACTTTTTTCATTTTGCATGATTGGCTCAGGATAAATTTAAAATTGCGCAGGAAGATTTTCAACTCTTTTAACGGATTCAACTCCTTTGATCTTGCCTATGTTCATAATCAGAAGATTAAGGTCTTTTGCATGATGAACATAAAGCTCCATAGTTCCTTCCCAGATACCATCATGACTTTCGAGATTTATGTTTCTGATATTCACATTTAATTGCTTTGTAATAGAAGTTGTAATATCATTATAGATACCAAAACGGTCAGTTCCTGAGATGGCTATTTTAGCAAGAAATGAATAATACTTATGGGTTGTCCATTGAACATTCTCCAGCATATGTCCGTGACTGGAGGAAAGTTTTATTGCCTCAGGACAATTTGGTTTATGAACGCTTATCTGGTCGTATTCGTCACGTATTCCAATTACATGATCCCCGGGGATAGGATTACAACAGCGGGCAATGATATATTCAGGTTCGATATCATGTACATTTTCTCTAAGGAATACTTGTTTCAGATCTTGCCCGATACCATTGATATTTTTTTCTGATCGTTTTACTTTTGATGTGAATTGAAGGCTCCAGTACCTGATCCACTTGTTCTTTGTGTTCTTTTTCAGGAGTTGCTTCAAGTCTTCAAGATTAATAATTCCGATACCGATCTTACTATAGAGTTCATCTTTTGACGTAACCTGGAAGTTAGGTATGAGTTTTCGAAATATACGATTGCTTGGTTTAAGTTTTAGTTCCTCAAGCTTTTTTTCAAGTATCTTTTTGCCCTTATCAATCCGATTCTTTGTCTCTGATTTCAGGTTTGCCTTTATTGCAGATTTAGCTTTTGCTGTATTTACTTTTGATATCCATTCGATACGTGACTGGGATTTTTCAGAGGTGATTATTTCAACCTGGTCACCACTTTTAAGGGGATGAATAAGAGGTACCAGCTTATGATTAACTTTTGCTCCAATCGCTTTATGACCAATTTGAGAATGGATTTCATATGCAAAATCCAGTGCAATAGTATTTGTCGGCATGGTCTTGATATCACCTTTAGGAGTGAAAATAAATATCTCAGATGAGAACAAGTTAAGCTTTAAATCGTCAAGAAACTCAAGTGCATCTGAATTTGGATCTTCCAGAAGATCAGTCAGTCGTTTTATCCAGTCATCCAGTTCAGTTTCGTAGGATGATTTTCCCTCTTTGTATTTCCAGTGTGCGGCAAAACCTTTTTCAGCAATCTCATCCATACGGGTTGATCTTATCTGTACTTCGATCCAGTGT
>DAOUOU010000224.1 GCA_030626465.1 Bacteroidales bacterium | reverse complement strand
CCTGTAACCGGCTTATTGTATCATGGCTGGGATGAATCGAAAAATAAGATCTGGGCAAATCAGAAGACAGGGACCTCATCGGAATTCTGGGGAAGAGGTATCGGCTGGTATATGATGGCTTTGGTTGATGCCCTCGATTATATTCCTGAAACCCATCCTGAGCGGGATAGCATTTTAAACATTTTTCGTGAACTGTCGGCCAGTATTGCCAACTATCAGGATGCTACTTCAGGACTATGGTACCAGGTACCGGATAAAGCAGATAAGCCCGGAAACTGGATTGAAACTTCATGCAGTGCAATGTTTGCATATGCATTTGCCAAGGCTTACAACAAAGGATACCTCGACCAGTCTTATTTTGAAAAAGCAAAGCATGCATTTGATGGTCTTATCGACGGATATATTTATTTTGACGACGAAGGTAAGGTATACCTTACTCGTACTGTTAAGGTGGGTACTTTAAATTTCAATTACTCTGACGGAAGCTATGAATACTATATATCGGTCGACAGAAGAATAAATGATTTCAAAGGTGTATCAGCTTTATTATACCTGGCAATGGCACTGGAGTATGTCTAACAGAAACGGAATGATAAATTATTTGTTAAAAAATATAGTACTGATTCTTTTGATTTTTTTGTATTCCTGCAAAGAGTCGAACGTGACGTGGAGCTATGTTGATGAGATTCTGGACAGAATTGAGTCGCCGGTATTTCCTGAGAGAAGTTATAATATTATAGATTTCGGAGCGATAGGGGACAGTATTACAGACTGCACAAGTGCAATAACGAATGCTATTAACACATGTTCCGAAGAAGGAGGAGGAAAAGTTATTGTTCCGGCAGGAACATTTCTTACAGGAGCATTGCATATGAAAAGCAATGTCAATCTTTATATAGCTGATAATGCAAGCTTGTTGTTTTCAAAAGACCTGACAAAGTATTTGCCTGTGGTGCATGCGCGATTTGAAGGGAATGACCTGATGAATTACTCACCATTGATCTATGCCAGGGGACAGAAAAATATTGCGATTACCGGAAAAGGAACCCTTGATGGGAATGCCGATACAGTTACCTGGTGGCCCTGGAAAGGCAAAAAGAATTTTGGCTGGTCAGAAGAATTGCCTTATCAAAAAGATGACCGAAACAGGCTTGTAGAAATGGCTAATGCCGGTGTACCTCTTGAGGAACGAATTTTTGGAGAAGGACATTTTATCAGGGTCAACTTTATTCAGTTCCTGGAATCTGAAAATATCCTGATTGAAAACGTTACGATTCGACGTTCCCCAATGTGGGGGATAAATCCTGTTTTGTGCACAAATGTAACAGTAAGAGGCGTGACTATTATAAGTCATGGTCCGAATAATGATGGTTGTAATCCTGAATCGTGTAAGGATGTACTTATTGAAAACTGTTATTTTAATACCGGAGATGATTGCATTGCCATTAAATCGGGAAGGGAAGGAGATGGCCGGCGAATAAATATTCCAAGCGAGGATATCATTATCAGAAATTGTGAAATGAAAGACGGGCATGGGGGTGTTGTAATTGGCAGTGAAATTTCCGGAGGATGCAGGAATATCTTTATCGAGAATTGCAAAATGAGCAGTCCCAATCTCGATCGTGCCTTACGAATTAAATCAAACTCACGCCGGGGAGGCCTGATAGAGAATATATTTATGCGTGATGTTCAGATAGGTGAAGTCAAACAAGCAGTAATACTGGTAAATTTCTTTTATGCTGAAGGAGATGTGGGCGAATATACTCCTGAGGTGAGAAACATTTTTGTTGAAAATGTCAGCTCGGAAAAAAGCCAGTATGCAATCTGGTTAAAAGGATACGAAAGATCGCCTGTTACTGATATTCATATTTCCGACTGCCGGTTCAATGGTGTTGCGGATGGAAATGTGATTTCTCATGTGAAAAACCTTGAATTCAGAAATGTATACATCAATGGAAAAAAAATTACGAAAGAGTATTTGTCTGATTTGAATACAGTAAAAAACAAACAAGACAAAGAATCTTATAACTATACTCCTTAATATTAATTACTTAACTAAAATTGAAAGGTTATGAAAAAGTTTTACATTTTATTTCTTGTATGTGTCCTGGCTATTTCAGCTAGCTTTGGACAAGGAGAAAAGGGTATTTTAATCCTTGCTGCTGACGCTGAGGATGCAGATATATTAGCTATTCAAGCGGCAGTGGAGGAAAGTTCAGGCCAAGCTTCCGAAATTCATGATCCTGCTGCTATCTCTGACTGGGGTGCATCGATCTGGGATGATTATGTTGCCTGTGTTATGACGGAAAATGGAGGGTCAAGTTCACATGGAAATTTTGGTCCAATAGGAATCCAAACGCTTCCTTTCGTCAGTCTTAAAGCTTACGCAATTAAAAAAACCTATCCTGCATGGAGCTGGCTAACCGGTGATGCTGATCAATGGTGGACACAGACAAAGGATTCATCACAGGTAAACTATGATTACACATACAGTGGGGTTGTAGTTGCAGAACACCCAATCCTCGGTGAGTGCTGGGGTGTTGGTGAAGAATTTGAGTGGACAACGGTTCACAACGAGAACGAAGGTGATGAAGCACATATTCAATGTATGGATATTAAAATGTCTTACCCGGCCGTTGCTGATGCAGCTACTCTGGTCGCTACCAACAAATTTGCTGCAGATGAAACAGGGAGTGTTGTTGATGGCTGGCTATGGGCAGTGGAAGCAAATGATTCTTCTCAAGCCGCTGTGGTATGGGGTATTCACCATGAATTTCTGAACAATGCAACAGAAACATTTTTTAATATTTTGCAGAATTCATTGGCATGGGTAATGGGAGAGGAAATTCCGAATATTTGTGTAGAAGCGATCAACGATCATAAAATCTCTGATTTTGATCTTCGTGCTTATCCAAATCCGGCAACCTCTTCGACTACTTTAGAATTTAATCTTAACGAGTCTGCTGATGTTTACCTGGTAGTTCGCGACGTAATCGGAAAGACTGTTTATGAGATGAGTGGCTCTTATAGTGCCGGTAATCAAACTATACATTTTGATACCTCAGATCTTGTTACAGGCATCTATACTTGTCAGCTTATCGTAGACGGTAAGTACCAGTCCGAACTATTAATGGTTCGCTAGCAGGGTTGTTAATTGAGTTATGGTAGCATAACTCAACTTCGAGTATAGCAATATACTTATCTTCATCATTGCGTAAAAAAAATCCCATGTTCCTTAGGGAACGTGGGATTTTGTCATTCATACGATACCCTGACAGGGTGTTGGTACCCTGTCAGAGTACCCAAAATTTTGAATAACTTTTACCCCCTGAATGCATCTGCTTTTAGGTATCATTATACAGAAACCTCCACCCATTTAGTTATCGTGTTGAGTAAGTTTTTGTTATGGATAATATTCGTTTCATTTGAATAAACAGGAAGATTTTGATTTAGCGAGGACGGAATGATGTATACAGAAATAGACCAGGAGTTTATTTCGCGTGAAGGAAGATGGATAGGAGCGAAAGTTGGTCTG
>DAOUOU010000068.1 GCA_030626465.1 Bacteroidales bacterium | reverse complement strand
ATCAACTGGGGAGTACGTATGGAAAAATGCTCAATAAATTTGATAGCGCACAGTATTATTTACAATGCGCCGTTCGGATAAGACCGGACTCTAAACTTGCAAACCGGGATCTGGGAGTAGCTTATGCTCTCACAAAAGACTATGAACGATCCCTGCCCTTTTTTGAAAAAGCGCTGACATTAGATCCTTCCGATCCGGCAAATTATATCAACCTGGGAATTACTTTGCAAAATTTAGGAGATAACAAAAAAGCTGCTGAATTATTCCATCGGGCCAACGAACTTAAAAATTCCAGGGAATAGTCTTCCCCATTTTGAGCTGTGGTAAAAGTTCAGGAATCCCTTCATCCATCAGACATGGAAACTGAAGCCGTCATATCCTATGTGAACTCCGTCGGGTAGACTTTCTTCTTCTTTTGCATGAAGCCCGAAACGATGGCTGAGATGGGTCAGAAATGCCTTAGCCGGATTAATCTCTTCAATAAAGGCAAGGGCTTCGTTCAAGTTCATATGTGAAATGTGTTCCTCCTTTCTTAGGCTGGTTACTACAAGTACATCAAGATCCTTAAGTTTTTCTTTCTCCTTTGCAGGTACTGTCTTAATATCTGTCAGATATGCAAAGTCGCCAAACCGAAAACCGAATACAGGTAACTTATGATGATAGGCCCGTATTGGTATTATCCTGATCTCTTCAATAATAAATTCTTTATTCTCTATCAACTGCATATTGATCTGAGGGACTCCCGGATATTTATTCTCTGCAAAAATATAAGCAAACTCTCTTTGCAGTGCCTTCTGAACTCGCATCTCAGCGTATACTTTAATGTACTTATTGTGCTTGAAATTAAACGGGCGAATATCGTCCAGTCCGGCTACATGATCCTTATGCTCGTGAGTAAAAAGTACAGCTGTAATATCTTTCACTTTGTTTCTCAGCATCTGTTGCCTGAAATCGGGACCGGTATCAATTATAAATATCTTATCCTCAATTTCAATCATAATGGATGATCGTAATCTTTTATCCCTCGGATCAGTTGACTGGCAAACCGGACAATCACAGGCAATTATCGGAACGCCTTGTGAGGTACCCGTTCCCAAAAATGTTATTTTTATCTGTTTGTTCATCCCTGGCAAAGGTATCCATTTAAATTCTCAGATTAAACAATACCCCGGCAGGGTATGAGGACCCCATCGGGGTATTTCTCAAATGGGTTGAACCATTTATCACATGAGTTTCAATTTCGGCCCCGGACTAAATTCTAATGAAAACCCATATCTTTGGTTGAAATATTAATCCAGATGAAAGGCAGGCTTTTTCTTATTCCCTCTACCTTAGGCAATTCGCATGTTGATCATGTAATACCCGAGAATATTAAGACCATAATATCGAACATTAAGCATTACATTGTAGAAAATGAAAGAACCGCAAGGCGTATGTTGATCAAACTTGGTATTTCTGTACCCATCGATGAACTGGTGTTCTATCTGTTAGACAAACACACAAAAGGTTCAAAAATTCCTGACTACCTGGAAATAGCCAAGTCAGAAGATATAGGACTGCTTTCGGAAGCAGGTGTCCCGGCAGTTGCAGATCCGGGCAGTGAAATAGTCTCTCTGGCTCATGAAAAAAAAATTAAAGTGATTCCCTTAGTAGGTCCGTCATCCATATTGTTAGCTTTAATGGCATCGGGACTAAACGGACAGAACTTTGCATTTGTCGGGTACCTTCCTATTAAACGGCCTGAGAGAATTAAAAAAATTAAGCAACTTGAAAACAGGTCATATACCGAAGATCAAACACAAGTTTTTATTGAAGCACCCTATAGAAACAATCAACTTTTAAATGATATTCTTGCTTCATGCAATACCCTTACACATCTGTGCATAGCATCCGAAATAACTACAGAAAAAGAATTCATTAAGACCAATGTTATTGATTACTGGCAAAAGAATAGACCCGACTTAAATAAAAAGCCAACAATTTTTATTTTACACCAAAAAAGATAATGAAGCACTTAGCGAAGTAGCTATTAAATAATATCCATTAATTTTATTTTATAGTGCAGAGGCATAGAAGGAGGTATAATAAAATCGCCCGTATAAGGATGCCTGAAACCAATGTCACCGTACCCCTTTTCACTTGTGGTCACTAATTCAACAGATTCACCTTCCTTCATGTATTGTAAAACTTCGGTTACTGCTGGTGTAATCGGAAAAAATTCTTCTCCGTAAATGAAACCAATGGAATCTCCGCTCTCACTGATAGGGAAAAATTGTCTTCCGGGAAAACTGTTCATATAATTGGTGTCAGCCTCAACATAATAACCGTAGATTTCTATCCATATGGAATCCCCGATTTCCAGACTATCATTAGGAAGAATTTCCGAAAAATCTTTTGAATAAATATTTTCAATACCAGGAACCTCATCCTGAGTAGTCATTCCTAATGAGTCAAGATACGATTCAATTTGCTCATTGTTATATTCTTCCAGATTTTCGACTACTTTATACAATGTTACTTCATAAACAACAGGATCCCAGAATCCGTTCCACTGGTCTCCCGGTATCAACATAATAGCATTCGATCTCTGAGGCATAAATTGAATTGCCTTCTGAAAGCCCAGAAAAGTATAGCTCACCCATAATCTTGCCGGTCCATAGATAAAATCAGAATTATAGAGTTCATTATCCTGAGCTACAGCTGAATCCGAAACATCAAATATACTTCCGTTGAAATATGTTCCGATGTAATCAGCAATAATCATGTCATCCGAAGAAGGGTAGGGCGGGTTAAGAACCGTATCGACAGTTAATAATTTTAGATAAATACCATCTACCTTTAAATCAGATTCATCAATACCATAGGTTTCTTTCAATGCCTCCATCTTTCTGTCATGATCTGCTTGTAATTCATCTGTATTGTCCTTCACACATGAGACTAAAAAGATTGATCCTAAGAGAATTATAGTTATAATTCCTGCAAATATTTTTTTCACTGTCATGACTCTCCTCTTATTTATTCATTAAGCATTTGTTCTTAGATGCTAATTCTGGCAAAAAGGTTGCTTTGGTCAGTTTACTGAAACAATCTCCACCTCGAATATTAACGAAGTAAAGGGAGGAATTATTCCCGTAGATGATCCTTTTTTACCAAAAGCAAGGTCTGAAGGCAGAATAAAAAGTGATTTTTCACCCTCCCTCATCATACCAATAGCCTCCTCCAGTCCTTGTACTACTTGCCATTCTGTTCCATAAACAAACTGAAATGGTTGATTTCTCCGGATAGTTGAATCAAAAAACTTACCATTCAAAAATTTACCTTCATAGTTAATTGTAATGGTGTCACCCTTTTCAATTTTTTCTCCTTTACCTTCCCTGATCTTCAGGTAAAACAAGCCTGAACCTGAAGGTTTCACTCCTAACTTTTCCTCTTTTAAGAATTGTTGCAGAACCACTTTTTCATATTCTCCAAAATCTTCGATCCAGTTCATAAAGGCTTCTTTCTCCATTTCATATTCCATCTGGGTCTGAATTTCAATAATATTAAGAGATACCTTCATTTTACTCATTGGCAGGATAAAGTCAGGCAAGGAAGTTTCGAGAGTTTTGTTAAAGAATTCATCTGCTGAAATAATAAAGGTTGCGCTATCGTCGATGGCTAACATCCTGAAACACACTTCGATCGATCCCCTTGTATCCTGCCTTACCAGTTGAAGTTTTCTTCGTCCAACAAAGAAAATTGAATCCTTCATGGTCTTGTACACAATGTCAGCAGTAATGTAATCGTCGTACCTGGCCTTTTTTGATGTTTCACCTATTTGATGAAGCTGGTAGTAAATGCCATGCCGGCCCTTATTAAAATCAGGATATGGTGAGCTGTGGCTGCAGGCAAAGATCAGTATTAAAAGCAAAAGCTGAATATATTTTTTCATGTACTTTACAATTATTCAATTGAAATTAGTTGTACATCATATACAATAATGGCTCTTGCAGGAATCCGGTTGCCATCTCCCGGTAAGCCATGAGCCAGATAAGGCGGCATAATAAACCTGGCTTTACCACCCTCACGCAGCAATAAAATTCCTTCCTCGAGACCTGATTCTACTCCTCCACGGCCAATTGTAAAGGTTTTGGGTCCATCTTCGTCAGAATTGTAACATTCCGTATCGTCTAAAAGGCTTATTTTATAATTAATTGCAGCTCTTCTTCCTGTTGAAGCATCAAGTCCATCCCCTTCCACTTCAATAGTATACCATAATCCGGTTTCCGATTCCTTCATAGTAAGATCCTGTCTCTCCAGATATCCAATAATTCTTTGGCGGTCCTTCTTCACAAGAAGACGGTTAATTTCTATCATCTGATCTTTAGTTGCTCTGTAATTTTCCTCTGAAACAGGCGGATTTTCCCTCCTGCAAGAAAAAAGTAACGATACAAGAAACACCATATATAAAGAAGATGTATTAAGCTCCGAGAAGATCATTTTTAAATTTTGGCAGCAAGTTAACAAATTTATCAACGGTTTTTTCTAAGGAATCGTATGATTCTCCGCCGGAAGCATTTTCATGACCCCCTCCATTAAAGTACTCAGCAGCAATTGTATTCACTGCAAAATCTCCTTTCGAGCGCAGGGATACTTTGACCATATTCTTCTTTTCAATAAACAATGCGGAAAATTGCACGCCTTCTATAGAGAGCGGAAGGTTAACAAATCCTTCGGAGTCACCTGTTTTAAAATTATAGTCTTTTAATTCCTTCTGGGAAAGACTTATATAGGCAGTGTGATAATCCTTTATATGTTTCATTTTTTTATCAAGGCAATACCCCATCAACCGCATCCTGTTGTACGAAAAATTATCGTATACCAAATCATAAATTTTGTCTTTTTTAATGCCATAATTCATTAATTCGGCAACTGACTGGAATGTCTCCGGGTAAGATGAGTTAAAACTAAAACACCCCGTATCTGTCATAATTCCACAATAAATGCATTCAGCAATATCCGTATCTATATATTCAGTTAAACTCATCAATTGAATAAAACTATAGACCAGTTCAGCAGTGGAACTTACCGCTGTCTGAGATATGATTAAATCTGCATGATCTCCCGGATCAGGGTGATGATCGATAAGGATTTTATATGCGTTGCTATCAACAACATGGCTTTTAAAATCATCAATTCGACTGATATCGTTGAAGTCGAGAGCAAATATCAAAGTTGCGTTTTTTATCAGTTCAATGGATTTCTTTTGTTTATTTGAATAAATATGAATGCTATCAGCATGCTTCATCCACTTAAGAAAATCAGGTAACTTATTAGGAATTAAAACATCCACAATATGTCCCATCTTCAAAAATAAATTGTATAATGCAAGGGACGCTCCAATAGCATCTCCGTCAGGATTACGGTGTGTAAGAATCAGGATATTGTGTCTGCCCTGGTTCAGCAATTCTTTTATTCTTTCTACCTGGTGTACAGTTAAATTCATCTCTAATCTGATAGCATTAAAACATTTCAAATATACTTAAATGGTATTAAATCCCGGCTATGGCTTATTATGGTTTTACCAACATTTGCTCCAATTCAAAACACACAAAACCTCCATGAAAGCAATCTGTATTATCAAAATTTTTATAATTTTGGCCGCTAAATTTCAACTCATTTATAAATAGAAAGAAAAGATGAAAGGAACCAAAACATTAACTATAATTAAGCCCGGAGCTATAAGTAATGAGTACATTGGTCCCATCCTGGCCAGGGTAAACAGTGCAGGATTTCATATTGCTGCAATGAAACTTTTCAAGTTCACCCGCACACAAGCAGAAAACTTCTATGCTATACACCGTGAAAGACCTTTTTATGCCAGTCTGGTTGAGTTTATGACATCAGGTCCCGTTGTGGTTGCAATGCTGGAAAAAGAAAATGCAGTAGAAGACTACAGAAAGTTGATCGGAGCCACAGATCCTTCAAAAGCAGAGGAAGGTACTATCAGAAAGTTGTATGCCGAATCGATCGAAAGAAATGCAGTCCATGGTTCCGACAGTAATGAGAATGCCGAGATTGAATGTGATTTTTTCTTCGCGAAATGTGAGCGCTTCTCAAATTTTGAATAACAAACGCTCCCCATTGGTATTTCTTTTATCAGGAAGATAAGCAGTCAACTGAGTATAATTTTCGTAACCAGCTCCTCTCCTGCTTTTTCATTGATTCTTGCTATTATGGTTTCACGCATCATTAGCAACTCGTTGCGCAATACGGAGGAATTCAGATAAACGTAAAGAACCCCTTTTTTAATATATAGTTTTCTCGTGAGAGATGCAGCATTTTTCCCCAGCACTTCTTCCCACTGTTTCTCCAGCCTGGATTCTTTTAGTTTACGTCCCATGCTCAGCGAATCGATATACTCGCGTAAAACCTCTCCTATCATTTTTGTATTGCTTCTTTTCATTCGTATAAAATTATAGTTTTTATACAAATTATTTATTAAGAATAATTGGTCCCCTATTAAACCTGTTAATCACCTACGGCGAATTTGGAAAAATATGTAACCGGTTCAACTACAATACTTTATCGCCTACGGCGAATAGCTCGTAGAGCTTATGGTATTGTAGACAGAGAAAGTACCCTTATCCTTTTACCTCGTAGAGGTTAAACCCTTCCAGCACAGTTATTCCGGCTATTCAAGAATAACATTCTCTGGACACTTGTGATTAAGAATCAAAAATGTTCCTACTCACCAATCCGTAATATCTAATTCTTAATTTTTAATTCTTAATTTTTAATTCTTAATTTCTTCAATGGCCCCTTTGGTTACAAGGAATAGCTTATGCTCAAATCTCAACTCACCAAGCAAATCTTTCATACGGTCAATGTTTGTATGTGTAATGAATATCTGCCCGAATGAATCAGCGGCTACCAGTTTGAGCATTTGTTTCACACGATTTGGATCAAACTTATCAAAGACATCATCAAGCAAAAGCACCGGTAAAACATCATTTACCTGTTTAAGAAATTCAAATTGTGCGAGCTTAAGCGATACCAGGTACGTTTTCTGCTGACCTTGTGAACCGATCTTTTTTATTGAGTTTCCATTAAGACTTAACACAAGATCATCCTTATGAATTCCTGTTGTCGTGTACTGCAATACCAAATCTTTATTTCGGGAATTCTTTAATTTTTCTGAGTAATCTCCTGAATTTAACTGTGACTCGTAAATCAACTCAACTGATTCATTATTTTCTGAAATGAATGAATAGTAACGATCAAAAACCGGGATAAATTCCTTTATAAACTGGTATCGTGCCCTGTAAATTTCATTCCCTAAAGTAACTAATTGTTTATCAAAAATATCGAGTAAATCCATCTGCGATCCATTCCTCAGGGTATCTTTCAGAAATTTGTTTCGTTGCGCCAGCACTTTGTTGTAATGAATGATATCATTAAGGTATGTCTTATTGTATTGGGAAATAACACTATTCATATATTTCCTTCTTTCCTCGCTGCCATCAAGAATCAGTTGTATATCTGCCGGTGAAACCATTACCACGGGAAATAAGCCTATGTGGTCGCTTAATTTCAAATACTCCTTTTTATTTCTGCGGAATTTCTTTTTTCTGTTTTGCTTCAATCCGCAATAAATTTCCTCCGACTTGTTTTTCCTGATGAAGTCAGCCTGAAGAGCCATAAACTTTTCACCGGAGTATATTGAATATTGATCAGTACTAGTAAAATAACTTTTGCACATGCAGAGATAATATAAGGCATCCAGAAAATTAGTTTTCCCTGCACCATTATCGCCAACAAAGCAATTTAACTTTGGATGCAATTCCAAAGACACCTCTTTATAATTCTTAAAATTTATTAGAGAGAGAAGTTTTATATGCATTGATTTCTTACAATGAAATTACAAGACAAAAGTAAAGATTAACTCCCAATAGCACTATCTATAAGTTGAAATTCCTGTATCTTTTAAAGAAGCTAAGGTATGGTATCATATAATTTTTGTCTTTCATCGAAAATAATTTATTTTTGCATGCTGTTTCAACTAGCATAACTTTATAAAAATGAGCAAAAAGAAAAATGCGCAACATGAATCTGGTTTTGAAACTGTTGAACATGCGCTGACAAGGACTGAACAATACATAGAGGAAAACAAGAAAAGTTTATCTATTATTATAGCGGTAATAATAGGAATTATTGGTATATATCTGGGATATAACAAATTTATTCTTAACCCGAAAGAAAATGAAGCCCAGGCACAGATTTTCAGGGCAGAACAATATTTTGAAAGAGATTCATTCCTTCTTGCCCTTGAAGGAGATGGTGATGCTTACGGATTCATTGATATAATTGATGAATATGGCATAACAAAAACAGCAAATCTTGCATATTATTATGCTGGTATATGTTTTCTCAGACTGGGTGATTATGAAGATGCTATTGAACACTTAAAGAAATTCGACTCTAATGATAAACTGGTATCCCTGATCGCCATGGGGTCTATTGGTGATGCTTATGTTGAACTGGATGATCTTGACGAGGCTATTTCTTTCTATGAAGAAGCTGTAAGCAAGAATAAAAATGACTTTATCACAGCAGTTTATCTAAAAAAACTCGGCCTTGTATATGAAGAAATTAATAATTATAAAAAAGCCCTTGCAGCTTATGAGAAAATCAATAAAGAATACCCTGAATCTGAGGAAGCAAGGGATATTGATAAATATATACAAGCTGCAAAGATGAAATTATAATAAAACCTGATCCGTCAGTAGAAAAGTATCAATTGTCCGGACGGATGTTGATACTTTTTTGTTTTTAAAATTACATAACATGGCAACTGCATTAAAGAATCTGTCAGATTATAACCCGAATGAAGTACCATCAGCAAAAGATATGCGCTTCGCCATGGTAGTATCTGAATGGAACTCTGAAATTACTTCTGCACTATTAGAGGGTGCCTATAAGACACTGGTAAAGCAGGGAGCTGACCCAAATCATATAAAGGTTGATCATGTTCCGGGTAGTTTTGAATTAACGGCAGGGGCACGCGTACTTGCTGAAGCCAAATCATTTGATGCTGTTATCTGTATCGGTTGTGTTATTCGGGGAGAAACACCGCATTTCGATTATATCTGCCAGGGAGTAACTTTTGGAATTACCCGGCTAAATATAGACTACAATATACCCTTTATTTATGGTGTTCTAACGACCAATACTCTGGAACAGGCAAAGGAACGTGCAGGTGGCAAACATGGTAATAAAGGAGATGAAGCTGCAATTACAGCTATCAAGATGGTTGCTTTCCGGCGAAGAACTCTTGGAAAAAAATAATATAATTCAATAACTCGCTTTCTATTAGTCAGAAACCGGACTCAAATAGTATGGCAAAGATTGTAGTTGGTATATCGGGAGGTGTAGATTCAAGTGTTGCAGCTTATCTGCTTAAGAAACAGGGCCATGATGTAATCGGTCTGTTCATGATAAACTGGCATGACACAGCGGGTATTCTCGAAGGAGATTGTCCCTGGCATGATGATCTGATCTTTGCTGAACTTGTAACTAAAAAATTAGATATCCCTTTACATACCGTAGACTTTAGTGATCAGTATCGTAAGCGCGTTGTCGACTACATGTTCGATGAATACCAGAAGGGGCGAACACCAAATCCTGACGTTCTATGCAACAGGGAAGTAAAATTTGATTTGTTTCTCGAAAAGACTAAGGAACTCAAGGCAGACTATATTGCTACCGGGCATTATTGCAGAAAAGATACAATTCAGAAAAACGGGAAAGCTATTCATCGTTTGCTGGCTGGTTCAGATCCTGAAAAGGATCAGAGTTATTTCCTCTGTCAGTTAAATCAACGACAACTTGCGCCGGTGATTTTCCCCATCGGTCAGATGTTGAAGTCTGAAATTCGTAAAATAGCTGCAGAACAAGGGTTGGCGACAGCCAAAAGGAAAGACTCGCAAGGTATATGTTTTGTGGGAAAGGTAGACCTGCCGAAGTTCCTTCAACAAAAGCTTCATCCGAAGGAAGGAGTAATTATCGAAATTCCAAAGGATATTCCTATTGACAAAAAAAAACCTGTGGCTGGTAAAGACTATCCTCTCAGTGAACTGATTGAATTCTGTAACGCAGATTACTTCAATTCCAATGATGGTTCAATAATCGGAAAGCACAATGGTGCTCATTATTTTACTGTTGGTCAGCGCAAAGGACTAAATGTTGGTGGTAAAAAAGAACCGCTCTTTGTTTTGTCTGCAGATACAGATCGTAATGTACTTTATGTCGGGCAGGGCCATAATCATCCCTGTTTAAATCGTTATGCCCTGTTTATTGCAAAGTCAGATATTCATTGGATAAGAGAAGATTTACTAATGAATAGCGGAGAAAAAAGAGATTATATGGTCCGCATCAGGTACCGACAGCCTCTGCAGAAGGCTACCCTGTATATGCAGGATAATGGTATATATATTTTGTTTGCCAGGGCGCAGAGAGGAATAACCTCCGGACAATTTGCGGCCTGGTATGATGATGATGAACTTCTCGGATCTGGTGTAATTGAATAGTCCTCGGTTTTTTATTCCTCTTCCTTCACGTGTATTCCGCATTCGTTATTTTTCGGTTCCTCCCACCACCAGCGCCCTGAACGAAAATCTTCACCAGGTTTGACAGCACGTGTACAGGGTTGGCATCCTATACTCGGAAAACCCTTATCATGCAATGCATTGTAAGGTACATTATTCTCCTTAATGTAATTCCATACCTCTTTCTCTGTCCAGTGAATTAATGGATTTACCTTAAGAACCTTATGTGTTTCATCCCACTCAACCAGATGGGTATAGAAACGGTTTAACGATTGGTCCTTCCTTAAACCGGTAATCCATACATCATAGCCCGGCAGCGCTTTCTTGAGGGGTTCAATCTTTCTTATATTGCAACATTGTTTTCGATTTTCAATACTCTCATAGAACAGATTTATCCCTTTGGTATTGACCATTGATTCCACCTTCTTACTATCGGGAAAATATACCTTTATTTTAATGCCATATTTTTTATTTGTTCTGTCTATTAAATCATAAGTTTCGGAAAACAGACGGCCTGTATCAAGAGTAAAAATGGATATATTCTTATCGATATTCACAAGGATATCAGTTAATACCTGGTCCTCTGTCCCAAGGCTTGAACCCAATACTATTTTTCCCCTGTACATCGACATAAAATAATTCAGTACTTCCTCAGCACTCTTGTCTTTAAGCTTTATATTCAACTCTTCAGCCAGATTCTTCATCTCTCAATCATTTTATTCGTTTACATATTCCTTTTTCAGTGTTGCACTAAGAACAATGAATCCAAAAATACCTGCAATAAGTGATCCGATTAATATGCCGATCTTTGCTGGATTGAGCAATATCGCTCCGCTAAAAGCCAGGTTTGATATAAACAGAGACATTGTGAATCCCATGCCTCCAAGAAAACCCAACCCAAGAATATGAATCCATTTAACCTTGTCCGGGAGTGCTCCCATCCCAATTTTTACACTTAGCCAGGTAAAAACAAAGATCCCGATTACTTTGCCCATGATCAGACTTAACTCAATAGTTCCGCTTAATTCTCCAAAAAAATCCGAAATGCCTGATGCCTTGAATACAACTCCTGCGTTCGTGAGAGCAAAAAGCGGCATTACAACGAATGTAACAAACTGGTGCAGGGTATGTTCAAGAGATTGTACCGGACTCTGAACATGCACAAGTTCATCTTCCATATTATCGATGCAGGCCAGTTGTTTTTTTGTTAACGTAATTTTATTACTACTATCATCAGTTGGACAAAAAACTGTCAGGTTATCGTCCATCCTTTTTCTGAAGGTACTAACATCTATTTTGCGATTCATGGGAATAGTAAAAGCGATCAAAACACCGGCAATAGTAGGATGAATACCCGATTTTAAAAACAAAAACCAGATGATCCAGCCAATGATCATATAAGCCGGGATATACCTTAAATCAAGACGATTAAAAAGTACAAGTACCAGAAACAATCCAAGTCCGATTAACAAATAATTCCAATGTATATCACCGCTATAAAATAAAGCAATAACCATTACGGCTCCAATATCATCAACAATGGCAAAGGCTACCAGAAAAACTTTCAGACTGAGGGGAACACGTTTGCCGAGAAGACTAAGCACGCCAAGCGAAAAGGCAATGTCAGTTGCCATTGGTATACCCCATCCAACCTCAGTGGCACTATTTGTATTAACAAGTATAAATATCAGCGCCGGAACAACCATTCCTCCAAAGGCAGCAGCCACTGGCAAGCTTGCCTGTTTAAATGAGGAAAGTTCTCCTGCAACAAGCTCGCGCTTTATTTCGAGTCCAACAACAAAAAAGAAAATTACCATAAGACCATCGTTGATCCAATGCAACAATGATTTGGAAATTTTAAACTCATCAATACCAATAGTAAGATGGTGCTCCCAGAACTCCTGGTAGTTATGACCCCATGGTGAATTTGCCACGATAAGAGCTACCACAGTAAAAAAAAGCAATAACATCCCTCCTGAAGCTTCAATCTGAAGAAATCTCTGGAACGGGTTAAGAATAGTAGTGATTACATTCTTTGAATCATTGTTATTCTTTGTAGTCATATCCTTTGACGGCCGCAAAAATAGTACAATTATCTGTTGTTAGTAAGAAACCAATAAGCT
>DAOUOU010000096.1 GCA_030626465.1 Bacteroidales bacterium | reverse complement strand
TCTTCTTAAGTCATTAGTAGTATTTTCACTGGTTATACTGGCTTTTTTTACACATCATCTGCATAAGATCAGCCTGGCAACAATAGCTCTTGGTGGCGGTTTTATCATGATGATGGTCACAAAGCAGGATCCTGAAGAAGTATTGAAAGAGGTAGAATGGCCCACGTTGTTTTTCTTTATCGGACTTTTTGTGATAGTCGGAGGACTCGAAAAAATCGGTGTTATAGGTATTGTTGCAGATACAATGGTTGGTCTGACAAGAGGTGATATTACTATTGCTACTCAGCTTGTTTTGTGGGTCTCAGCACTTACAACAACAATTGTCAACAGCATTCCTTACACTGCAATGATGATATCTGTAATACATGATATGTCCGACACCATTTCGGGAAATACAGATCCTTTGTGGTGGGCTTTATCATTAGGTGCCTGCTTTGGAGGTAATGGCACAATAATAGGAGCAGCGGCGAATATTATTGTTGCAGGATTTACTCAAAAAACGAAATACCCGTTGCGTTTTTCTGAATATGTGAAAGTGGGTTTCCCTTTAATGATTGGTTCGGTTATAATTGCATCTGTTTATCTTTTTGTTAAATATTCTCTTTAGAGTACACTCTCACCAGCAAAACAGGATCGGAGTATGCTTTTATTTAGTTATATCCCGTACACACCTGAACCCAACGGCAAAATCAATCCAGTTCGAGGCCAGACCATTTCTATAATAAACCTGCACACAACCTGGTCCGGAATGCCAGCTTCCTCCCCTGATTACGCGAAGCCGGCCTTTTTCAGGACCCTGCGGGTTGTCGAGAGGAGAGTCCTTATCTTCCCTGTTCCATCTGCTGAATTTCTCTTTTCCAGAACGAATGACCATTCCGCCAAAAGCCATCTTGGCAACAGGTGTAATGGTGTTCTACACAATATTGGCAAATCCCATGAAAGCCATAGCAAGGATACCGGCAATGATAAATGCGATAGGAACGCCTTTCATACCTTCAGGTATACTGGACAGTTCAATTTGTTCACGAATACCCGAGAAAGTGATGAGTGCCACACCAAATCCTACAGCATTTGCAAAAGCATAGACTACGCTTTCTGCCAGGTTAAAATCTTTCTGGAAAGCAAGTATGGCAACACCAAGTATGGCACAGTTGGTAGTGATAAGAGGAAGGAAGATGCCCAGAGCCTGGTAGAGCGCAGGACTTACTTTTTTTAAAATGATCTCAACAAGTTGTACAAGTGAAGCAATAACAAGAATAAAGGATACTGTTTGCATAAAGCCTATGTCTAATGGCTCCAGTATATATTGTTGTAAGAGGTAAGTTACTATGGTGGCGATGACCATAACAAAAGTAACCGCGCCCGTCATACCAATAGCTGTGTCTACTTTACCCGATACTCCAATAAACGGGCATATACCCAGGTATTGCATCAACACAATATTGTTGACAAATACGGCAGATATGATAATGATGATGTATTCCATAATTGATCCTTCGAGTTATGCAGTTTTGTCTCTGAATTTATTCATAATCATAATCAGATATCCCAAAGCCAGAAATGCTCCTGGTGCCATAACAAAAATCAGAATTCCGTCTCCTTCAATAAATTTCAAGCCAAATAGTGATCCGTTCCCTAATAATTCACGCACCGAGCCCAGAATTACAAGTGCAAACGCGAATCCAAGTCCAATACCAAATCCATCAATCAGTGATGAGATCACTGTGTTTTTTGATGCAAAAGCCTCGGCTCGACCAAGAACAATGCAGTTTACAACAATAAGCGGAATAAAAATTCCCAGGTTATCATACAAACTGGGCTCTCCGTTCGGTCCCGGTGTGTTAGTATAGGCACTCATTAAAAGATCGACCATTGTAACAAAAGAAGCAATAATTACGATGTATGACGGAATCCTTACCTTATCGGGAATAAGCTTACCAAACAGTGAAATGAACAGATTAGACATTACAAGAACAAAAGTTGTAGCAAGACCCATCGCTAAACCGTCAAGTGCAGAACCTGTTGTGCCAAGAGTCGGGCAGAGCCCCAGGAAGAGAACAAAAACCGGATTTTCTTTAATAAATCCTTTGGTGAAATTTTTCACTGGAATATATGTTTGTTAAACAATTGTTTTTCAATTATATACAACCATGATAATTAACACAAATACTTTTAATACCGTGGAACCCTCATTTTTAGATTTGCGACTATTTTATGCCCTAAGGATGAGGGTTTCATCCGGCTCATTGCTTATCTCCTTCCTTAAATGATTCATAAGCGCGCTGAAGTGCATCGCAGTATGCACGGGATGTAATGGTTGAAGCAGTAATAGCATCTACATCGCCCCCGTCCTTTTTTACTTTCAGTAAAAATTCATCAGGATTTTTACCTTCAAACTGCCTGCTCCAGTCGCTCTTCGATTTCACCATTTTATCACCTAATCCCGGAGTCTCTCTGTGTTCTAAGACAGCAGTCTCTTTGATGGTTCCATCAGGAAGAAAACCAACCAGCAATTTCAGGGAGCCTCCGAATGCCTGGTTTGAAAATGTTTCAGCAGCATAACCAACAGTATCATCACCTTTGCGGGCTATATAGAAGTAAATCGTATCTCCGCCGGCAGGTACCTTATAGCATTCCTCGCCGGGCTGATTGTCAAATTCGGGTGTTACCCGCTTAATGGCAAGATTTTTCTTTGCTGCTTTTGCATTCGCAATTGGCACCCTGGTTAATTCATACACAAAGCCAAGGGCTGCTGATGAAGCAAGTGTAACCAAAAAAAGAGTTACCACCATGCTGCCAAATGTAGATTCTTTCTTAGCCATTGCTTACCTCCTCTCCAAAACGTACGGGTTTAATATATCTGTTTATAAGAGGCACAAAACCATTCATTATAAGGATTGCAAAGGAGACACCTTCCGGGTATGCACCAAAAACCCGGATCAACACAGTGATAATACCAATTCCAACCCCATAGATTATCATACCGGCAGGAGTCATTGGGGACGTAACATAATCTGTTGCCATAAAAATTGCTCCCAGCAACAAGCCTCCGGTAATGATATGAAAAAGTGGATCGGCGTACTGTGATGGCTGGGCCAGATGCAGGATCCCTGTAAAAACATACACAGAAAGAATGATACTAACCGGTATATGCCAGGTAATTATCTTTCTTAGAAGCATGAATATCATTCCTATAACCAAAGCTGCTCCTGCTATTTCACCCAATGAGCCTCCCAACTTTCCAATAAACAGATCGAGATAGGAGGGGAGCTCTTTCATTACATCAGAAACAGGGGTTCCATTCTTTAATCCTTCTTTTAGAATCCCAAGCGGAGTAGGACCTGTGAAACCCTCAATGTTGCTGATATATGGAGTACTAACACCTTTAGGGACAGGGTAACTGGTCATCTGAACAGGAAAGGAAAGAAGAAGAAATACCCTGCCAACAAGAGCTGGATTGAACGGATTATTTCCCAAACCTCCAAACGTCATCTTACCAATACCTATTGAGACCATTGCTCCGATAAGGATAATCCACCACGGAAGATTTGAGGGAAGGTTAAAAGCAAGAAGCATACCTGTTACAATGGCTGATCCATCTGAAATTCTTACCTGAGAGTTCAGTATGAATTTTTGAATCAGAAACTCGAACGATACACAGGATACAATTGAAATCAGTGTTACGGCAATAGCTCCAATGCCATAAAATGCAATCGAAACCAGAAGTGCCGGTATCATTGCAATGATAACACCATACATCAGCTTTTGAACCGAAAGTCCGCTATGTATGTGTGGCGACGGAGCAACTGTTATTAATTTATTCACGCAAAAACAATTTTATTTATCCAGAATTAGTATAAAAGCATGTTAGCTTTATTTTTTTCTCATCCGTATTATTTTCCCCACATTAGATTTCCCCAATCTAATATAGTCAAGAAGAGGCCTGTTTGAAGGGCAAATATAACTGCAGGAACCGCATTCATTACAATCCATCACCTTATCTCTCTCCAGCCTTTCGTGCAATGATTTTTCACTTAGTGTCATAAGCAGATAGGGTTCAAGTCCCATGGGACAAACACTGATACACTTCGAACAGCGAATGCATGGTTCAGAAGGTTTTCGCCTCGATTCATTTTTGTTTAAAATCAGAATACCTGAAGTACCTTTTACTACAGAAATATCCATAGCAGATATAGCTTTTCCCATCATAGGTCCGCCGTTAATAATCTTTCCGGTATCTTCAGGCAAACCACCGGCGGCTTCAATCAGATCTTTTACCGGGGTTCCTATTCTTACCCTGAAGTTTGACGGTTTCGACAGGGATTTGCCTGTTACAGTGACAATACGTTCAAAAAGGGGTTTGTTTTTCTGAACAGCTTCATAAACTGCAAAAGCTGTTCCTACATTAAATACAACTGTTCCAACATCAACCGGAAGTCCTCCCGAAGGTACCTCACGGTTTATCAAAGCTTTAATGAGTTGTTTTTCACCCCCCTGAGGATATTTAACTTTTAATGCATGAACGCTTATATCATTGTACTTGCCGGCTATTTTCCGAAGGTTTTCAATAGCATCAGGCTTATTATCTTCAATACCAATTAAAGTTTTTTCTGCTCTGAGCGCTCTGCTAAGTATAGAGATGCCTGTCAGCAATTCTTCCCCTTTGCTAAGCATTAAAGCATGATCGGATGTAAGGTAAGGCTCACATTCAACACCATTAATAATAAGATATTTTGCTTTTTTCCCTCTCGGGACCGAGAGTTTCACATGTGAAGGGAATGTAGCACCACCCAAACCAACTATGCCGGCATCGTTTATTTTTTGAATGATATCTTTTGAGGATAGTGTACAGGTATCTGATATCTCCTTAGAGAGATCAATGGTTTCTAACCACTCATCACCATCAACCTGAATAATAACAGAATCATGTTTGTATCCACTTGCATCAAGTGCCTTATCAATTTTTAACACTTTCCCGGAAACTGACGAATGTATGTTGGCAGATACGAGACCATTGCCCTGTGCAATAAGTTGTCCGGTTTTTACTTCGTCACCTTTTTGCACGATTGGTTTTGCAGCAACACCGAGGTGCATACCCAATGGAATTGTAATAACAGGCGGGATAGGAAGATCATTTATAGGTTCTGCAGCTGAAAGCTTATTTTCAGAAGGATGAACACCGCCTTTTGCAAATGTTTTTAACATGCCTATTCCTCCTTGTTTTTTATGATCTCCTCTGAAACAGTCCCATTCGGATCTTTAACTTTTTTCTCTTCTGTCGCAACCTCGACTTTCTCTTTTCGCGGAGGAAAACCTATTTCCAATATTGAATTTGTCGGACATTCGGGTACACATTTCCGGCAAAGCTTACATTTATCAGCATCAATAAAGGCAAGATTATTTTCCATTGTTATTGCTTCAAACGGACATACTTTAAAACATTTGCTGCAACCGATACAAGCAACCTCACAACTTTTCTTTGCAATGCCTCCTTTGTCTTCGTTTCTGCAGGCTACGTATATTTTCCTGTCTTTTTTCGCACGTTTTCTTAACTCAAACAGATCTTTAGGGCAGGCCTTAACACATGCACCGCAAGCTGTACAATTTACATCGTTGACAACCGGAAGTCCGGTGGTCAGATCCATTGCAAGAGCATCAAAGTTGCATACCTCCACACAGTCACCAAACCCTAAGCACCCGTACTGACAATCAGTGTCGCCTCCATAGAGGGCAGAAGCAATAACACAAGTAGCAGTTCCATCGTAATATGTTGTTTGCGGGCGAACATCGCAACTGCCATTGCATCGCAGAACAGCTACTCTTGGATCTTGCTCAACTGCATCTCGTCCAAGGATCTTAGCCACCGAACGCATGGTTTCATTTCCTCCAACCGGACAGTACAATCCTTCAAAATCATCAGATTTTACACATGCTTCGGCAAAATTCCTGCAACCAGGAAATCCACATCCCCCACAATTGGCTGAAGGAAGAGCTTCTTCAACTTCATCAATCCTGGGATCTTCCTTTACCCTGAACTTCTGTGCAACGAAAAACAATACAATGGCTGCTGTGGCTCCAAGTCCGCTTAAAGATAAGATTGTATATAGGATAACTGTATTCATATTAACTTTCTTTCCTGAGCCTGAATGTGAACGTTCTTGTTAATTTTTCTCTGAAACGATAAACCAGGATAAAATAAGGTGCAAGGATAAGGAGTGTTAATATACCGGCAAAAACCTCATTGAGCCGGAGAGACGTCAGAACAAGAAGTGTTACGATCAATAAGGCTAGAGGAATAAAGTAAGCAATAAAAGATGCTTTTAATCCAAGACTTCGTTTCATGATGATGCCAACAGTTTCACCTATCGAATAATGGTTTCCATCGGTAGGTACCATGATATGTCTGAACCTGGCATCAATAAAGTTGCATGCTTTCTTAGCATGACAACCTGCACAAGCTGAAAACATGTTGATATTTACTCTTGCCATTCCGTTGGAAATCTCTTCAACAACTCCCTTCTGTTCAATGCAGGTAGAGGAATCCATCAAGTCTCTTTTATTTTTTGAGGAGTACAAAATTATATATGTTGTCCAAACAAATTATTTATAATAACAAAAATAGGGTAAATTAGAATAATTATAAATAATAATTAATGATCTTATTTTTTAAGAGAAGTAAAAGGATACCGGTTATTATTTACTTGCGCAAGACGTACCTTAACTGATCCAACCAGTATAGGAGATTCAGCGTACACAACAATCCTGTTTTTATCATTTGTTGCCCAGATAGTCATGTTCTCTCCTTCATGGAACATATCACCTTCGATAAGCATAACGGAGAATTTAATACATTCAAATTTTCCTATATGTTTTACTTTATAATCTTCTATTCCAAGGTATCTGATGTAGATGGGGTATAACTCTTTGTCGAGGATAACTGTGACAGGAATTGTGTCTCCTATAGTATAACTACTGAAATCAATGTTTCGGGCATAAAGTAATGCACTCATAATATCAAAGGTGCAAGGAGTAATCTGTAGAGTATCGAGAGTTGTAGGATTCTCATTTGTTTTATTCTTTGCGTAAACCACAGTATCATCAAAATTATAAATGTAATAATCCTCTTGCCTGTAATTGCCTTCTCTGATATTTCTTCCTGATGATAAGGGTCTGAGTGTGTTTTTATCAACAGTAGTTTCAAACGTATCTCTTACTTTAAAGATCCAATCCCAATTTTTGAACGTTTTTCCAATACCGGTAAACTGATAGGATGGTTTACCATTAAATTCAGTTTCGTTTATGGTCAGCTTTACTTGTCCAACGTCTGTCCAGACAATAAACCAGCTATAGGAAGCTACATATGTAATTTCTTCTCCCGACTTAAAAGTTGAGTTGCTACCAATACATTCCTGAGCAGTTAGTTTACTACCAAAGAGTAAGGGTAAAATCAACGGAATGAGCCATACTTTAAAAATTAACCTGTGCATGCAACAATTTTTAAGCAATCACATCTATTAAAAATAGAGATTATTTTCCGGATTTTTTTGGAACCTTGAATTACTTATTGATTTCTCAGGTCTCGAAAAAATTAAATTTAAAATCCAGGATAGATTCATAATATTCGCCTCGTTCCATTATATCATCATCTCCTTCCTCATAGTACCAATTAACGCTTAGTCTTCTGCCTTTCTTTGATATATCGACAAGAGCTCGAAAAATGTGTAAGATAGCTTTGGAAGAACCGCTGTTAAAATATTCCAGCTCAATATCGAGGGTTGTTATATCACTGGGTTCCTGACAATAGAAATAAATCCATTCAAACAACTGATCATAAAACAATGTGGGATCTTCCGGAATTGAACGTCCACTAATCTTAAGCCTTCCATTAGAATTGAAGCTAACCTCAGGTGTTTTTTTTGTGCTTTCAATTAGTAAGTTGTTCATGAAATTATGAAATTTGCATATTAGGATAAAAACTTAAAAATACAATAAATTGTATTGATATTTAACTTTGGAATCTAACAAAATACTCAGGCCATTAAAAATTGGCTGTAATTATCAGAAAAAACCTTCATAATGAGCAACAGTCTGATAAACAAAACTGTGCAGAACACTTTAAAGAAACTATTTTTTGCTCTCGAATATGCTGCAAATATGCACCGGTTTCAGAAAAGAAAAGGGGCTGCAGGTATTCCCTATATTAATCATCTTATCGAAGTTTCAAACCTGCTGGTTCAAAAGCTGGAGAAGCCGTCAGATGAATTATTGGTTGCAGCTGTTCTTCATGATGTACTTGAAGATACCAATGCCAGGGAAGATGAGATTGAAAAAAGATTTGGAAATGAGGTATTAAGTATTGTCTGTGAAGTAACAGATGATATGAGGTTGTCTTCATCTCAAAGAAAGGAACTGCAGATTCAGACAGCCAAAGGTCTGTCTTTTGAAGCTCACTGTATTAAAATTGCTGATAAGACTTGTAATATTCGGGATATTTTATACACAAGAATAAAATGGTCGCGAAAAAGAAAAATGCAATACATTAATTGGGCAATAAAAGTAATTGAACAAATAAGAGATACTCACCCGGGATTGGTTGAGGAATTTTATACGATTGTAAGGAAGTCGAAAGAACTTCTTGATATCAGTGATTGAGTGAATTTGATTTCGTCCTTGCAAAAGGCACATCGGAATGACTCGCGTACTGACCCTTCAGATACTTATGATAACCTGTTAATGCAATCATTGCAGCATTATCGGTAGAATATTTAAACTCAGGCAGAAATACATTCCAGTTTCTTTTTTTTCCTTCAATGATAAATTCTTGTCTCAAACCTGAATTTGCTGAAACCCCTCCTGCAATGGCTATATTGTTTATTCCGGTTTCCAATGATGCCTTAATAAGTTTATTCAGAAGAATGGAGTTAATCGTATATTGAATGGATGCACAGATATCTGTCTTATTTTTCTTAATGAAATCCTGATCTTCTTTTACTTTATCCCTTAAGAAATATAGAAAGGAAGTCTTAAGTCCGCTAAAGCTATAGTTCAGATCCGGAATCTGTGGCTTATTGAATAAGAATTTATTCCTGTTGCCTTTCCGGGCGAATTCATCAATCAGGGGTCCACCAGGATAGGGCAGGCCCATTACCTTTGCACATTTGTCGAATGCTTCTCCTGCGGCATCATCTATTGTCTGACCTATTATTTCAGAATTTAAATAATCTTGTATGATCACAATTTGGGTATGTCCACCTGATACCAGAAGACATAGAAAAGGAAACGGTGGTAACGGATTGTTCTCTTTCTCCTCACGAAGAAAGAGAGAAAGTATATGGGCATGAAGATGGTTTACATCGATAATAGGAATGTTTTGAGAGATAGCAAATCCTTTGGCAAAAGAAGTCCCAACCAAAAGAGCTCCCATCAGTCCGGGTCCTCGTGTAAAAGCTACAGCACGAATTTGTTTCTTCTCAATACCGGCTAGTTTTAGGGAAGATTCCACTACCGGTATTATATTCTGTTGGTGAGCTCTCGATGCTAACTCGGGTACAACTCCTCCGTATTCTTTATGTATCTCCTGGTTAGCAACTTTGTTTGAAAGTACGTACCCGTTTCTGATAATTGCTGCAGAGGTATCATCACACGACGATTCTATTCCTAAAATAATAATATCCATTAAGCTTAAGTTATTAATGATATAGTTTATTTTTGTATCGATCAGAAGATGACCAAAATTATCAAAAAAATAGCGAAGCAGTTTTCTTACCTGTTAGTAATACTTACCTTACTACCTGTATTGTTTTTTGGCATTTTTCAGATACCTGCAGTACAAGATTATGTTATAAAAAAACTGGTTGTTAAAATCTCTTCCATAATAGGAACTGAGTTGGACTATTCAAAAGCCAGAATTACAGGGGTTCGAAAGGTACGATTTGATAATCTTTTTATCGGAGATCAGTTCAATGATACGCTGATTTACTCTTCAAAGACAATAGCGGTAATGCCCATT
>DAOUOU010000174.1 GCA_030626465.1 Bacteroidales bacterium | reverse complement strand
ATGCAGGTGGAGTACCTATCTTTTCAGACAATAAAAGAAAAGCCGATGAAAGCAACCCCAGGGGATATTATGAACACGAAAAAGTTAAAAGTCTCAGAAGAGATAAGAAATGGCTTCCCGAAGCCACTGGCAAAACCGTTAAGATAATTTCACAGCTTTTACAGCACTTGCCCGGAAAATATAACTACAAGGTTATTTTCATGATTCGAGACCTGTCGGAAGTGGTAAGGTCGCAGCATAAAATGCTTGTAAGAAATAGAAAACGCAAAGAAGAAACTTATCCGGCCAGGTTGGAAATTGCTTTCAAAAATCAGTTAATTAAAGCGAATGAGTGGTTGAAGAATAATCATAATGCTGCTGTATTGTATATCAATCATAAGGATACCATTGAATATCCAAAAGAAACTGCTGAGAAGGTAAAGCAATTTCTTGGCTTAAAGATGGATGTAGATAAAATGGCAGCAGCTGTTGATAAGAGTCTCTATCGTGAACAGATACAATAATGGTAACAAATCAGTACTTAAAGTGCCTAAAGTTAAGTAGTTACCAAAATGAATATGGAGCTAAAAGACCTTTAAACAGCCTCTAAAAGCTCTTTAAGAAAATTCCAGAATTTCTCAACAGAGCCAATGTGTACCTTTTCATCGGGTGAGTGAGGGTGTTTTATAGTAGGACCTATTGAAATCATATCCAGATTTGAAAATTTCCCGCCAATTATTCCGCATTCCAAACCGGCATGTATCACTTTTACAACAGGTTCTTTATTATAAAGTTTTGAATACGTATTCTTTGCGATGGATAAAATATTCGAATTTGTGTTAGGCTGCCAACCCGGATAATCTCCCAAAAATTCTGTCTGTGCATCAACCATTTTAAAATGGTTTTTTATTTCTCTTCCCAGGTACTTTTTCTCAATATCATCAGAACTCCGCAATAATAGTTTAGTTTCACATCTACCCTCTCCTATTCTTACAACAGCCAAATTCGTAGAAGTCTGAACAATATCAGGCATAAAGGCTGACATATTGATAGGTCCGTCAGGACAAGAGTTTATTGCTTCCATTGTTTTGTTAAAATCATACGCAGACATAACTTTATCCACTTGGTCATGCTCAGATAATTCAATCTCCAAATCAGGTTCTATACCTTTATACTTGTTAAGAAGTATCTCCCGATTTTTATCAATAGCATTTTGTAAACTATCCACATTACAATCTCTCACTAAAACAATAGCATATGCTTCTCGGGGAATTGCATTTCGCAGATCTCCTCCCTGAAAGGTTGAAATTCTTATATCGCACTCTTTCTTGAGACTCAATAACAATTTTGAAAGTAATATATTTGCATTGCCTCTTCCCAGATGAATATCTAAACCGGAATGGCCTCCCTTTAATCCTTTAATACCAATCCGAAATGTATTGGCAGAGTTGGCAGGTTCCACCTTGTATTGCCAGGAGATGTTAGCATCAACTCCACCGGCACAGCCAACAAACAATTCTCCCTCCTCTTCCGAATCCAAATTAATTAGTATGTCACTATGTAAAAAACCGGGTTCTAATCCAAAAGCCCCATTCATCCCGGTTTCTTCACTGACAGTAAAAAGAACTTCCAGGGGTCCATGTTGAATATCTGATGATCCTAAAATCGCCAGGCTGGCTGCAACTCCTATACCATTGTCGGCACCCAGTGTGGTTTTGTTGGCTTCTACCCAGTCGCCGTCAATAACTGTCTCGATTGCATCGCGTGTAAAATCATGCTGTGTATCATTGTTCTTCTGCGGCACCATATCGACATGCGATTGCAGTACCACTCCTTTGCATGCTTCCTTTCCTGGAAAATTTTTTTTCCTTATAAGCAAATTTCCAACTTTATCATTATGATAATCCAAACCATGGCTTTCGGCAAACTGAATCAGAGATTCGATGACAGCTTTTTCATGACCACTGGGATGTGGTATCTGAGTCAGATCATAAAAATGTTTCCATAATTTCTTTGGAGAGAGTTCAGTAATTTTCTTTACCATAAACGTATTTTTATCTTTAAGGGCACCTTCAAGTTAATGAATTTATTTGCATTAACAGAACTTTAACAAACAAATGAAACAAAATTTTGTTACTTTGCGTTTGTAGAATGTAACTTTACCTGCATAAGACTGAAGATGAAGAGACTTTTTATAATTGCCTGCTTGTTTATTGCATTATCCATGAATGCACAGGAGGTAAACTGGTATACTTTTAAGGAAGCTGTTGAGTTGAATAAAAAGGAACCCCGAAAGATCCTGGTGGATGTTTACACCGATTGGTGCGGTTACTGTAAAGTGATGGACAAGAATACTTTTGGCAATAAGTATGTGGCCGATTACCTTAATAAAAGCTACTACCCTGTAAAATTCAATGCTGAACAGAAAGAAGAAATCACGTACAATGAAAAAACCTATAAGTTTGTTGCCCAGGGATCAAGAGGATTTCACGAACTTGCAGCTGCTTTGCTGAACGGTCAAATGAGCTATCCATCAGTTGTTTTTCTTGATGAGCAGGTAAGAATAATACATGTGCAAAAAAGGATATATTCAGCCGCAACCTTTTGATGAGATTATAAAATTTATTGGTGGGAATCATTATCAAACAGAGTCGTGGCAGGATTGGAGAGCAGGTTACAAATCCCCGATGGCCAATTGATATCTCATCAGTTTTTTCCGGAAACTTGATGCTTTGTTCTAAGGAAAATTTCCTGCTGACTTGTTCAGGGCAAAACACTCATTGGGATCATGGAGCCATATTGGAATATTCTTACTTCGGCTTCAACAATCGTATTGCTACTATAAAAAATCTTTGCAGAAGCTATGTCCGGTATTCTGTAGAACAATACATTATCGTACGAAGGACCGCTAACCGGGAACTGTAAATTGTCTAATACTTCAGTGTATTGCATATTTCTGAGTTCCAGAACCAGGGGTTTTCCAACAGCTCCCATGGCATCGTGAAAACCCGTTTCATTGGAAAAACGGCAAAATACATTTCTTTCCAGATCCTTATTCAATTGAGGTATGTAGAAAAAAGTTTTCTCCAGAGTATCTGAATACCTTTCACCAATAAACAATGAAAGATATTCCTCTTCAAGTCTGTTTAGCTCTCTAACACTGGTTTCCAGGGCTATTCCCTCTGGAAAAACCTCGTACTGACCGGCAAGAAGCTTGAATCGTCTTTTACGGATCTTAATAATAAAATTTGCTGCTTCCTCAGCTTTTTGTTCAATACTCTTTATCCCCTGTTTCTGCTTAATCACAGGAAGATCAACGGGTACCTTTCTGTCACCTGTATTCTCCGATTCCACCAGATTACGCTTCACAGATAAATCTGTAAAATGAATCGGTTCCGGCGCATCAACATATATTTTTTCAAGTTGAACAAAAGGATTGACCTCATCCAGCTTTAGTGTAAGACCTGCTTCCGTTAAATCTATAAATTGATCTAATACATGGCCGGGATAATTCGTTTGAATAGAAAAATAATAATCAGGATCCGGTTCCTGAAATACTCCCAGATTAACTTTACTAAGTTCCCATTCTGTTTCTGAAATGGTTGGCACGCCCTTAATGCCCAGGTATTTTTCTGCAAAGCGATTATAGGGTCCCGGAATGGTATGATGCTTTACAGCTGTCACGGCAATGGACAAGCGTGAACGAGGAAGGGAATAAATAATGCTGTTTTCCGGGTAGGCAGCCAGATCGTGTATATTTGTCACAGTTATTTTGTGTGCCGGTGAGCAAGCAAAGAATACAAGCAGAAAAATCAGGTAATTATATTTTTTCATTTCCGGTTTTCTTTTTTTCTATTACGCAAAATGCATATCCAATATTGTCAATGATATCAGAAGCTATTAACCCATACTGGCCATAGCATCTGGCTGATAAATCACCTGCTAATCCGTGAAGATAGACTCCAAGCATTGCCGAAGCAGTGCCAGAATAACCCTGCGCCAATAAACCCAATATCATGCCAGTAAGCACGTCACCGCTGCCACCTGTTGCCATCCCGGGATTCCCCGAGGTATTGAACCATGCTTTTCCATCAGGTGTGGTAATGCATGTATGAGCCCCCTTTAAGACGATAACACATTTGTTGCTCTGTGAAAATTTCTTTTGAAACTGCATTCTTGAATAACTGTCTGTA
Source organism: Bacteroidales bacterium (assembly GCA_030626465.1). Lineage (GTDB taxonomy): Bacteria > Bacteroidota > Bacteroidia > Bacteroidales > UBA10428 > UBA10428. Next base: position 1,304 of record DAOUOU010000174.1, on the reverse strand, counting down.
AATGCGCCGAACAATCTTTCAAATTCTTTCGGATGGGGTGTAAGAATGCATTGATCAGGCAATAAATCCTGCCAGTTTTCGATAGATGATAAACTATTTAATCCATCTGCATCAATTATTACAGGCATTTTGACGGATTGCAGCAAACCTGCCACGGCTTTTTTGGTATTCGATTTTTGGCTTATTCCCGGGCCTATACCGACTGCCGAATACTTCTCAAGGGAGGGATGCTCAGAAAAAAATAAATCCGATTCATCTATGCTAAGCAAAGCCTCCGGTATCGAAGTTTGTACAATTTCAACCCCCAGTCGCGGAGTATGAACGGTAAGAAGGCCAACTCCTGCCCTCAGGGTTGCACGTGCCGAAAGAACTGCTGCACCCATCATGCCATAGCTACCTGCAATGAGCAGGGCATGGCCAAAAGTTCCTTTATGAGAAAATTTTTCCCGTATTTTTAATAGTTTAACAGCATCCCCTTCAGTAAGATAATGATAAGGAGTAGCTTCCTTTTCGATAAATTCGGGATGAAGACCAATGGGCAAAACATGCCATTCCCCCGTGAATTTTGCATTTTCCGGAAAGAAGAAAGAAAGCTTGGGGAATTGAAAAGTAAGCGTGGTACCGGCACATAATATATCCTTTTCCGAATTGCCGGCATTGTCTTCTCCAAACAGCCCGCTGGGCATATCAATAGCAATTACATCAGCTTTTTTTGCAGTGTTAAGGTACCGTATCAATTGAGAAGATAAGCCATCAAGTGGTCGGGATAATCCTGATCCAAACAAGCTGTCGATAATAGTGTCTGCTGGCTTTATTTCAGGAAAATCTTTTTCACCTTTAATTGTAATTACGGGAACCGCGGTTTCATCTTTAAGTCGTTTGGAATTAATTTCCGAATCGGGTGATAAGGACCTGTTTATATCCAGGAGGAACAGACTGATATTTTTAAATCCCTTCAACCATAGCAATCGTGCCAGTGCCCATCCATCGCCCCCATTATTACCAGGACCTGCAAAGATCAGAAAGCTTTGTTTTTCGGAGTATTTGCCAGTGATCCATTCACTCAGTTGAGATGCAGCCCGTTCCATAAGATCAATGGAAGCAACAGGCTCGTTTGCAATGGTGTAAGCATCGGCCTTACGTATATTTTCTGTTGAAAAGAATTTCACAAACAAGTTTATTAATTCGTAACTAAATTACTCCGAAATTATCCGAGTTACACAAAAATAACCGGTCATTTGTTAATTTCAGAACACGAATCTAAAAAATCTTCTATATTTGTCGCTTTCTTGTTTTTAATAACT
>DAOUOU010000217.1 GCA_030626465.1 Bacteroidales bacterium | reverse complement strand
TTCATAAAATGGAATACACAAGAGCTAAAGAAGTCTTCAATTATATTGTATCAAACTATGGTGAGGATTATACTGTTTTTGAAGCAAAAATGTGTCTTTTCTAAGTCCGGCTGAAACAGTATACATGTAATCAAATCTTGAGTAGAGTTCATGATCAGGATACTGTTCCATGGCTTTATGAGAACGCATGCTAACCTGATCAAATCTTCCCAGCTGAAATAGTTGATATGTGGCAATATATTCATCTATTACTTTTCTATCCTGCGCAAGGAGTTCCTCAACATAATTCGGATTCGTCATCAGTTTGGCAAAGTTACTATTAGGAAATTCTGATACAATCTTCTGTTGATAGATTCCAACCCGGCTTTTATCCTTTTCAAGCTTTGCTATTGAATACAATTTATAGTATACCTGCAATCGATTTTCATAACCAGGGTAACGTTCCAGCAACTCTTCGTATGCATTGATTGCTTTCTCACTATCCTTAAGCTCGGCTCCATAAATTTCACCCATATTAAAAAGTCCGAACGCAATTTTGTCATGAGATTCCTGTCTGGCTGAATCCGTAAAAGGAATATATTGCAGATAGAATTCCCTTGATCTTTTGTTTGTTACCAGGCCATTTATCTTATCCGGTGCCTGTTGTTCCATATCAGATAATTGATCGTCTACTTTCAGATCTGCAAAACTAAGAGAGCTTTTATTCTTTCTGCGCCAATTGTCTTCGAGTTTTCTATTCCCCCAAATCTGACCGAATTCTTTTCGCCCGATATTTTTTATCGCGGGATTATAAAAATACCATTTGCTTCCTGAGTTTGCCAAATTAAAACCATTTCTGTTTGATTGTATATCTATCTGTTGCTCAGCCAATTCCTGTTGCCTAAACCTTCTCTCCTCCTCCGCTTGTCTCTCATCATCAATCAATTTATCTATTAATTCTGTTAACTCTGCTTTGGATAAGGTTGAAAGTGCAAGTACACTATCTTCAAAATGTACAGTGTTTACATGTTCTACCAGATTAGTAAGACTTACCGATTTCGCATAAAGCACCTGATAATTCGGATAGTTTTTGTCAATTAACAGAACCGCGCTGTCATAATAGGCCTGGGCATTCATGTAATCAGGCCTTGAGTAATATAAATCAGCAAGGGTAATATTAGTTTTGGCTTTCTGTAAGTAATTATCTTTACTTGTCTCCAGGGATAATTTATAATTTACTATGGCTTCATTAATAATATTTTCCTTGAAATATATGTTACCAAGAGCATAGTAGATCTGATCCTGATAATCAATATTTTTATCGTCTTTTAACATCTTCCGCAATTCCTTTTCAATGTTTTTCTTTGAGCCACTTCCTGATTGATAAACCAAAGCCCTGTTAATTCTTGCATTAAAGGTCATTTTGTAGGGTGGATTCATCCGAATTACATCCCTGTAATATTCCGATGCTAATATGTTTTCATTTGTTTCTGAATACAGTTGTGCCAGCAGATATGTGTATCTTGTCTTAATTTGTTTTCTTCTTGTAAATTCGATAGCTTTTTTCAAGGGTACAATCCCTTCTTTGAAATTACCCTGCTTAATATGAAAATCCGCCAGAGTTGCCTGAACTTCACCCTGCAGATTTTTTGGTAAATCTATACTCCTCTCCAGTGAAGTCAGAATATCTTTCGATTCCCGATATCTGAACTCCTCATTTGCAAGGCGGGCAAGCCACATTTTTGCTTCAAAAACAGTATAATCCTCACCATAGTTTGATACAATATAATTGAAGACTTCTTTAGCTCTTGTGTATTCCATTTTATGAAAATGCGCTTTCCCCATCAACAGATAAGCCTCATCCACCCATTTATTGTATTCCTTTTTGCTGTAAAATTCTTTCTGTTTGGAAGTGAGTTCTTTGTCCGGTTTTATATCGGGTTTTACGGTTAACGAATGCATGGAAACGAGCTTGGTGGTCTTCTTGATAGCTCGATCCATCTCCGGACCAATGGTAGCAAGGGCATCTGCACTGGTATATAGAAATAAAGGTATTAATTCAGAGAAATTATCGTCATAGGTCTGCTCAAGTTCCAGCATTCCCTTTTTATAGCTTTCTTCGCCATTGAAAAGTATGTTATACCTGCCGGTTAAATTATGATACCATCGGGTAACAGCTGTGTTTTTCTTTGTGGAACAGCCAACTGCCAGCAAAAGTAATACTATGTATATTGAATATTTTAGACTTTTATACACCGGATCTTATTATCGACTTGTACATGATATAACTCGAAATACAAAAGTATATTTTGTGCAAAAATATATTCTACCTTCGACTTACTGCACATTTGTGTAAAAAAAAAGAACTTAATGTAAGTTCGAGAGATGAATAATAATTGAAGCTCCTCGCACCAAGTTACGCAGAGAAATTAAATAATTAAACCTGTCCGGTGTTAAAATCTCTGGTAATTAATACCCTTGCTTGTCAAAAATCCTGGTGAAATGATCAGACAGATACAAGTTCTTTCAACTCAGGCACCTCGCTTCGAATTGCCTGTTCTATTCCGGCCTTAAGCGTTTGCATGCTAAAGGGACAACCCTGGCAGGCACCCACTAGTTTTACTTTTACAACTAATTCTTCTGTTACCTCAATAAGCTCAACATCTCCGCCATCGGCAATTAAGTATGGACGAATCGATTCGATTGCATGGTTGATTTTTTTCAAAACCTGTTCATTACTTTGACTGGCCATGTTATTTATTTTTTAATTCAGACATGTTGTGACGTGTAATTTTGACCTTCTGTGTCGGGGGTTTGTTGGTATTTCTTTTGATGATTTCAATTCTTAATGATTCAGCAATATGTTCAAATGCTTCACTGACAATACCTTTTTTAATCACAACAGGTACTCCCTGGTCACTACCCTCACGAATACTTTGTACAAGAGGTATCTGACCCAGCAGGGGAATATTCAGTTGCCTGGCCAACCTGACTCCACCTTCTCTGCCGAAAATATAGTATTTATGATCAGGAAGCTCTTCTGGTGTAAACCACGACATATTTTCTATTAATCCCAATACAGGTACGTTTATGGTGTCGTTCTGGAACATATTAACACCTTTTATGGCATCAGCAAGTGCCACATCCTGTGGTGTACTGACAATAATAGCTCCTGTCACAGGAACAGTCTGAACAAGTGTTAGATGTATATCGCTGGTGCCGGGAGGAAGATCAACAAATAAATAATCCAATTCACCCCAGCTTGCATCAGAGATTAATTGCTTCAATGCATTAGATGCCATAGGTCCGCGCCATACAGTAGCATCTGCCGGATCTACAAAAAAACCAATCGATAAAATCCTGATCCCGTATTTTTCCACCGGTATTAACAAGTCTTTTCCTTCTATCCTGGCAACTGATGGTTTTTCATTTTCAACTCCGAGCATTTTAGGAATCGACGGACCAAAAATATCTGCATCAATCAAACCCACATTTGCTCCACTCCTGGCAAAGGCTATCGCCAGATTTGTAGCTACGGTTGATTTGCCAACACCTCCTTTTCCCGAAGCAACAGCTACAATATTCCTTACTGTTGGCAATAACTTTTCTTTGGTTTTTGGTTGAACTGGTTGTAAGCTGGTAAGAATTCCTATAGTAACTTTAAGCTTATCAGTATACTTTTCCTTAAGGCTTATTTCACAAGCTCTTTTTATGGAAGATTTAAGCGGGTCATTTACAGAAGAAAAACTCAGATCGAAAGATAACTTGTCTTCACTTATTGATAAATTTTTAA
>DAOUOU010000116.1 GCA_030626465.1 Bacteroidales bacterium | reverse complement strand
TTAGTAAAAGGAAGAATGTCAGTGATAATGTCAGTGGCACTGAGGAGCATCAGGAGGAAGTGAAGAAAAAAAGCCATCTTAACCGTTAACCGAACACTCAACAACTAAACTCCTCAACATTCCAACAGAAAATTCATCTAATCGATTACACAGTTAAACAGTTACACAATTTCACAGTTGCACGATTACACATTCGAGCAAACTGAGAATTGGTAAAATTAATTTAAGCCTATCATTTCCAAATCTCACTACTAGACCGTATCTTCGCACATTATAAGTAACTCAGGTAAAAGCAATATACAAATGTACAGAACTCATACTTGCGGTGAACTGAATATCAAATCTGTGGGAATCAATGTTGCTCTCAGTGGATGGGTGCAACGTTCGAGGGATTTAGGCGGAATGACTTTTATTGATCTGCGCGACCGTTATGGTATTACCCAGCTGGTGTTTAACATGGACACCAATGCTACTCTTTGTGAAAAAGCAAGAAAATTAGGCCGTGAGTTTGTAATTCAAGCGGAAGGAGCAGTAGCAGAAAGAAGCAATAAGAATCTTAAAATTCCAACAGGTGATATTGAGATTATTGTTCAGAAAGTTGAAGTACTGAATGCTTCTGAAGTTCCCCCTTTTACCATTGAGAATGATACCGACGGCGGTGAAGAATTAAGAATGAAATACAGGTATTTGGATCTCAGACGTACTATTATAAAGGAAAGTCTTGAACTAAGACATAAGATGGCACAGGAAGTAAGAAACTACCTTGGCAGCAAAAATTTTATTGACATTGAGACTCCGATGCTTATAAAATCGACACCTGAGGGAGCCCGCGATTTCTTGGTTCCATCACGTATGAACCATGGCCAATTTTATGCATTACCCCAATCGCCACAGACATTCAAGCAATTGCTTATGATAGCTGGATACGACCGGTATTTTCAGATTGTAAAATGTTTTCGTGACGAAGATTTTCGCGCCGATCGGCAGCCTGAGTTTACACAAATTGATTGTGAGATGGCATTTGTGGAGCAGGAGGACATTCTGAATGTCTTTGAGGGTCTGATAAAAGATCTGTTATTAAAGATCAAAGGTATCGAATTTGACGGACCATTTCCAAGACTATCATACAATGAAGCCATGGAGAAATACGGCAACGACAAGCCCGATATTCGCTTTGGCATGTGCATTAAGGAATTGTCCGGATTGGTGAAAGGCAAGGGATTCAATGTATTTGATTCGGTGGAATACATTGGAGGTATTTGTGCTAATGGATGTGCAGATTATAGCAGGAAGCAACTGGATGCACTTACCGATTTTGTTAGACGTCCGCAAATTGGAGCCAAAGGGATGGTTTATGTAAAATACAACACTGACGGAACATTCAAATCGTCGGTAGATAAATTTTATGATGAGAATGAATTAAAAAAATGGACCGGTCATTTGGAAGCTAAGCCCGGAGACCTTTTACTGGTGCTGGCAGGTGATAAATCCGGAACATTAAATGCATTAGGAGAGTTACGTCTCGAGATGGGCAATATGCTGAATCTTGGTAACAAAGATGTTTTTGCTCCTTTATGGGTTCTTGATTTTCCGCTACTGGAATGGGATGAAGAAACCAAAAGGTTTTACGCCAAACATCATCCTTTTACCTCTCCCCGACCTAAGGATATTTCACTGCTTGATAAAGATCCTGCTGCAGTTCGTGCTAACGCATACGATATGGTTATTAACGGTGTTGAGGTTGGAGGTGGTTCAATAAGGATCCATGATCGCCACTTGCAACAAAAAATGTTCAAGGTTCTTGGGTTCACGAACGAAGAAGCTGAAGAACAATTTGGTTTTCTGATGAATGCGTTTCGATACGGAGCTCCCCCACACGGAGGCATTGCATTTGGTTTCGACAGACTGGTAGCGTTGTTTGCCGGGCATGAATCGATACGTGATGTAATCGCATTTCCAAAGAATAATTCCGGTCGTGATGTAATGATCGATTCGCCGGCTACTATTTCAAACGAAATTTTAAAAGAACTCTCCATAAAGATCGAAAGTCAAAAAAAATAAACTACCTTAAGGTCTTAAATTATTTTATTCTATTGTTACATGCAAAAAATAAAGCTTAATCGTCCTCCAGCACTGCTTCAATTTCATCAACATAAGGAGTTACAACTGCAATGTTTCCGGGATCAGCCATATCTTCACTCATGGTTTCGAGAGTTTGAGAACTTTGTTTCATCATTGCTATCATCTGCTCTTTTTGTTCTGGTGAATAGTATGAATTTTCCTGGATTTCTTTAATGGCTTCGTCAAAGTCCGGCTGCGCATTCTTACTTTCCACATCCAATCGAATGGATGCATAAGTAACGGCTATTGTTGCAGTTTTTACTAAAAAATCAGAATAATCTTTATAGCCATGTTTTGTTACAATGGCATTTACTTCGTTAAGAATTTCAGTAGCTTCAGGCAAAGTAAAATCATGATTTTCATTGTCGTATTTAATATCCAGCTTCTCAAGGTCTTTCTTAATTGAAGGAAATGATTGAATAAAAGTTTTTACATCACCGGTTGTGAGCTGAATATGCTCAATATCATTCTCCTGTGTGAAGGCATTTCCGGATAAGAAAAACAATGAGATGATCATAAATATTGATAAGCGTTTCATAGTGTTGAATTTAATGGATGAATAATCTCAAAATTAATGGAATAAATCGATCAATTCAAATTGAAATTATTATACATGGCGTTATAAATAGAATTTTCCTTATCCTAATTATTATTTATCAATGAATGCAAATAAAGTGTATCGGCAAGCAGGTTATTGTTCAAACGATAATAATAATTTTGCAAGTAGGCTTTTGTGACAGATTCAAGATCATCATGAATATTATTTCCTTGTTTCAATATGTTTTGTTCAAATAAAGAATCGTTAAGGTGATTTTGAACCTGTATCGTTTTCTCACCATCGAAATCAATAAACAATGCAGAATCGATAACCTGGAAATTTACTCCTGATTTACTCACTGCAAATCTGTAATCTTCACGAAAGATACTTTTGCCGAAAGAAACAAAAGAATTTGAAAAGCCTAAATAATCAAGAATGGATGGGAAAATATCCAATTGTTGAGTTACGCCGCTGTAGGTGCCTCTTAGAATTGTATCGGAACTGCAATAATATACAATGGGTATCCGGTTCTGAATGAATTGTGATTCTTCTTCTCCCAGCGTTGAAATATGATCGGGGCAAATCACAAACAGTGTATTCTCATACCAGTCCATTTCCTGAACAGTCTCAAAAAATTTCTTTAATGAATAATCGGTATAAGCAATGCTTCTCAGCACCTTATTATCACCCGGGAAAAAGGTATTGCTATATCTCCCTGGCATGGGGTATGGATCATGAGACGACAATGAAAACAAAACGGCAAAAAAGGGTTTCTCAAAAGCATTCACTTGTTCAGCAGTGAACTGAAAAAATTCTTCATCAAAGATCCCCCATCCACCATCATAGTAAGTATCGTTATCAAATTCGTTTCTTCCATAGTAGTTTTCAATTCCAACCATTTGGCAAAACTTATCAAAGCCCATTGTTCCATTCAAGCCCCCGTGAAAAAATGCTGTCTGATAGCCTTCCTTTTTCAGTATGGTTCCCAATCCACGTACTGCATTGATAGAATATGCCGAACTCACAAAAGCTGTTTTGATAAAAGAAGGAAACCCGCCTGCAATGGTTGGTAAGGCTCCAATTGAGTTGTCAGCATTTGCATAAGCCCTGGTACAATTTAAGCCTTTATTCGCCAGTGAATTAAAGTAGGGAGCATAGCTTACCCCATTTTCATTTTTTGCTTCCGTAAAGTTTTTACCAAAACTTTCAAGTATGATAATGAATACATTCTTAGGCTTAATCTTACCTGAATTGTGTAATTTCTGAACCGGACTGTAAATACCGGGTAGTTGTGCAAGGGGATAAAAATCGGCAACACCTTCGGCATGCTGATTAATGGTGTTCAGAATTTTAAACGGAGTATTAAACAATAAAGGTATATACTTCGGTTTAACATATTTATTGGCTGAGATAATCCTTATAGGTTTGGCTTCCAATCCCCTTGCATAAACAAATCCTGCTCCAAGCACAACAAGTGCGAAAACAGGTGCCAGAATTTTATTCGCTGTGGATGATGAAATGTGTGTGTAATTTTTCATTACCAGTTTCGGATAAAAACGAATAAGTACAACTATCGAGGCAATCCACAAAATGAGAATGTACCAGTAATTGATGATATAGTGAGGGAGCATAATCAGAGTATCTGAGCTACCAAAAAGCATATCCAGTAAATCCCAACCACTTCGTTTCCTGCTAAATTCAAAGAATTCAATATCAATAAAATTACCCAGCAACAATATAGTGTTCACAATCACAAACAACCATTTCAAAATTGTCTGGGATAATTTAGAACCCGTTTTCTTAAATGCAAACAAATGGAACAAAATAAATACAATATTCAGGTAGAATATGACGATATAATCGAATCTGATACCAAAAAAGAAAGCTCTGAACACTTGCGCATATTCAACCGGCCTGAAATAGGATAAGGAGAAAATAAGGAACAACAACCTTGTGATCAAGAAAAGGATAAGAACCAAAGCAAGTCGCTTTAACAAAGCGATCAGATGCGAAATGAAAATGTAACTATTCATTCTTGGATTCTTTCAGAACAAAAAAAAAGTGAATTCTAATCAAGTTTCAAAACAGCAAGAAATGCATTCTGTGGAACTTCCACATTTCCAACCTGTCTCATTCGTTTCTTTCCTTTCTTCTGTTTTTCCAGCAATTTTCGTTTCCGGGTAATGTCCCCACCGTAACATTTTGCTGTAACATCTTTTCTCACGGCTTTCACAGTTTCACGGGCAATTATTTTTGAACCAATAGCAGCCTGGATGGCAATATCAAATTGTTGCCTGGGAATCAGCTCTTTAAGTTTTTCACAAATTCGACGGCCAAAATTATAAGCATGATCCCTGTGAATCAGGGCAGAAAGAGCATCGACCATTTCTCCATTGAGTAAAATATCAAGGCGAACAAGATGAGCAGATTTGTATCCTGTCTGGTGATAATCGAAAGAAGCATAACCTTTTGAAATGCTTTTTAATTTGTCGTAAAAATCGAAAACTATTTCGGAAAGAGGCATTTCAAATGTCACTTCAACCCTGTCACTTGTAAGATAGACCTGATTTTTTAGTGTTCCCCTCTTATCAATGCATAATTTCATTATTGAACCCACAAATTCCGATTTGGAAATAATCTGTGCGTGGATGTATGGTTCTTCAACATGATCAAGAATATTAGGACCGGGCATCCCCGATGGATTGTGTACATCTATTACATCACCCTTTGTAGTGTATGCTTTGAATGATACATTAGGCACAGTAGTGATCACATCCATATCAAATTCGCGATTGAGTCGCTCCTGGACAATTTCCATATGAAGGAGACCCAAAAATCCGCAGCGAAATCCAAATCCAAGAGCTGCTGACGATTCGGGCTCAAAAACCAGTGAAGCATCATTTAGCTGAAGCTTTTCCATTGAGGAACGCAATTCTTCATACGCATCGGCATCAACAGGATAGATGCCTGCAAAAACCATAGGCTTAACATCTTCAAATCCTTCAATGGCTTTGTCGCAGGGTTTTTCAACATGAGTGATCGTATCACCCACTTTCACCTCCCGTGAGTTTTTTATCCCTGAAATAATATAGCCAACATCACCTGCGCTTAACTTCTTACGTGGCTTGGTTTCTAACCTTAAGATACCTATCTCATCTGCATTGTACTGACAATCCGTGGCTACAAACTTTACGTAATCGCCGCTATAAATTGTGCCATTTACAATTTTAAAGTAGGCAAATATTCCACGATATGAATTAAAGACCGAATCAAAAATCAGGGCCTGAAGAGGGGCTTCCGGATCGCCAGCCGGAGGGGGAATTTTTTTAATGATCTCACTAAGGATACGATCCACACCCTGTCCTGTCTTTCCGCTGGCTTCAATGATATCTTCCGGTTTGCAGCCAGTAAGATCAACAATCTGGTCCTTCACCTCATCAGGCATAGCACTGGGCATATCCATTTTATTCATTACAGGAATAATCTCAAGATCGTGCTCAATTGCCAGATAAAGATTGGAAATGGTCTGTGCCTGTATACCCTGCGTTGCATCAACAATCAGAAGAGCTCCTTCGCAAGCTGCTATGGAACGTGAAACCTCATAGGAAAAATCAACATGGCCGGGAGTGTCAATCAGATTAAGTAAATAATTCTGCCCCTCATACTCATACTCCATTTGTATTGCATGACTCTTAATGGTTATGCCTCGTTCACGCTCGAGATCCATGCTGTCAAGGACCTGATCCTGGAAGTCTCTCTCAGATAAAGTGTCGGTAGTAAGCAGAAGTCTGTCAGCAATGGTGCTTTTGCCATGATCAATATGCGCAATGATACAAAAGTTCCGTATGTTATTCATGCAATACAATCTTAATACAGCGCACAAAGATATTTATTTCAGGTAAAAACTGAACGGTAACAATTTGGAAAATATTTTCTAGTGACTTTCTAATAGCCCGGTAAGTTCGCTCACATATTCAATTGCTATAACAAAGTCCTTCTCCTTTCTTACCTTTAAGTTCTTCTTTCTGATGAATTTTCTTATTGCGATTTTGTACTCGGGAAAATTATGTAAAAAGTATGCTCTGCTTAATCTGGCTTGTTTGTATTGGTTGTTGAAACCAACAAAATAATCGGTTTCATCAAGAAACTCCTCGATGAATTTCTGGTCAGGATTTTTTAATGGCATCACATCCTTATAATATAGCTTGTACAGAGAGATGGATCCTTCTGACAGTATTTCAAGAAAACAACCATTATATACCTTTGATTTCGAATTTATATCAAGCATTTTCTTAAATATTCTCTCCGATTTTCCATCCATTATCACAAAATCCAGTACCTGCTCCTTCTCTATAATTACAATTCGCTTTAAGCTTTCATGATATACCAGAATCCTGTGTGCATATACGTCAAACTTAATTTTTACATTTCTTATTTCCTTTCCTTCTTTCAGATTAATATTCCCCGAGATCCAATCGTCAGAAAAATAGGATGTACCTTTCACCTGGCGATAAGCAGTAAAGAATACTTCGCCTCTCAATGAATAATATCTTAATTCAGGGTACATTTCAGATGAACGGATCAGATCCTGTGATCTTAGATTCAAAGACACAAAGAATAATACGAGTAGCAATGAAAATTTTTTCATATCTGTTGCAGCAATTTCATTCTATTGATTTACAGTAAATACTTTCTGGAAATGGATAAGCATACCATCATCAGCAAATCCATCAATCTCAAGTATATATTCACTTTCCTCATCTGTTGTAATAAACTCTATTTCAACCTCTTCTCCATTTTTTATTGTCACATTCGAATTCCAGTAAAGCTGATTCTTGAAATCCGGACTTATTGAATGTTTATTATACTTTACAATTGGAAAAACATCACCAAATGATGGGTTCAATGAAAATCCCGGTACATCGAAAATAAGTCTGTCATTCTTATTATCAAGTTTAGATTTGTACATGGGTGTAGTATAAATAGCTACCAGACCGTCGTATAAATAGTTGCCAACAACTCTCATTCCCGACTGAACTTCTATTCTATGAATATGGTCTGAATTCAACAATTGAATATCACATAAATTTATGACCGGTTCACCATCGAGCAATACCAAAGGTTTGTTCGATCTGGTATTGTTTTCAACGTGTGTGACTATAAACTCACAACCGGTTTTACCGGTTTTATATTTAACCCTTGGAACTATTTCTCTAGCTATCTCTACGAAATTTGGAAGAAAAAAGTATTCCCCCGGGTAAACAACCAGTAATGGTTCTCCGTAAAATGAGCCCTTCGCGTAAGGAAGAGTTGTCAGACTATCGATCCGGTCAAGATTCTGGTTTCCAAATGCGCGTTGTATGATCACGCGTTGTGCCTCATCCTCAATTGCACCGGTAAAGTCTGTTCCAGAAGACTGAACAAGCGAGTAAGATTCTTTTGTACTTTTATCGTAGAAGAATTTTTTGTCGATCCGGATCTTAAAACTTCCGGTTAACCTGTTTCCATCTTTGTATAAATCTATATATGCTTTCTTACTGGTGTATTTGTCAATAAGAAAAACAAATTGACCTTCTGAATCCGTTATACCCGACTGAACCTCAGGCAGGGTATCTTTTATTGAAAGTACAACTTCTATGCCATGCACTGGAGTATTGTTCAATGAATTGACAACATTGCCCGAATACAATATTCCAATATCTTCAACCGGATACATAAATACCTCTCCCCGTGATGAAGCCTTGAGCATTTCCTCTCTACCTGATAATTTGGAAACCAGGAAGATAAACAATGTAAAATTATCTTACAATGATCATAGGGACGTAAGGCAGGCTATTTTTTCAGTAGGTATTTATAAGAAACAACCAGCAATAGAGAAAAGCCGGAATTT
>DAOUOU010000141.1 GCA_030626465.1 Bacteroidales bacterium | reverse complement strand
GGCCGATCGGGCAGTGTATAAATATGCTTCTTTAATTCGTTTAACTTCAATCTCTTATTTACCGGCATGCTGTAGTTTAAAACATGCAGGTTCAGTTCATTAAAGTCGACAACTCGTTTCCCGGCCTTATTTTTTATATATGCATCACGAATGTTCCACTCTTTTGGCACTTCCCAATCAAACGCCTTGGTGCCTGTAGGTACTTCGTGTATTGTAACCGGAATTATCTTTTCGATTATGGATAAGGTTTTCCGCACCCCATCTCCAGTTATACTTCTGCAAATGGGGTAGAGATTTTCGATGAGTTTGTATATCTGAACACCAATAGTCTCTGATGCGTTTTTTTGGTCATCCATATTAAAATACCAGTTTTTCAGGGATAAATACAACGAATTTGCCTCCCCAATCACGAATATAACCCAGTTGACTGCTAATTTCCGATCTAAGGTTCCACGGGAAAATAATAACATAGTCTGGTTTGTATTTTTTAATTTCATCCGGACTAACCACAGGAATTCTACTTCCGGGAAGATATTTCTCCTGTTTGTAAGGCGAAGCATCACAAACAAATTCGATTAAGTCATTGCCCTTTACACCGCAGTAATTTAACAATGTATTTCCTTTGGCAGCAGCTCCGTATCCAATGACCTTTTTATTTTGTTTTTTCATGGATATCAGAAAATCCCAGACACTATACTTAATGTTCTCCACAACCAATTGGAAATTATTGTAATAGTCCATGGTCAGCATGCCTGCTTTTTCTTCTTTCTCCAGCAAATCTGCTACATTTGATGAAATGGTTTTCGATTCATCGTCTTTGTGTTTGGCAAAGATTCGCAGTGATCCCCCGTGAGTTGGTATTTCCTGAACATCAAACATCACCAGACCTTGCGATTCAAAAATCCTTTTTACTGCATGAAAAGAAAGATAACTGAAATGTTCATGATAGATCGTATCAAACTGGTTTTCCCTTATCAGTTGGTAAAGGTGGGGGAATTCCATGGTAATGACACCATTACTTTTCAAGGCTTTTTTCATTCCTCCTACAAAATCATTAATGTCAGGAACATGAGCCAGAACATTATTTCCCAGGATCAGATCAGCCTGAATTCCTTTATCAACCAACTCCTTTTGGGCAAAAGAAGAACCAAAAAAATCCACAATGGTTTCAATGCCCTTTTCTTTTGCAACAGCTGCAGTATTGGCAGTGGGATCAACGCCCAGAACAGGGATATTTTTTTCTTTAAAATATTGTAACAGATAACCATCGTTGGATGCAATTTCGATGATTTGTGAAGCCGAAGAAAAATGGAACCTATCCACCATCATATCAACATACTTATTTGCATGCTCCAGCCAGCTGGTTGAGTAGGAGGAGAAATAGGTATATTCTCCATCGAATATTTCATCAGCTTTTTTCACTTCATCGACCTGAACCAGCAGGCAACTATCACAAGTGAATATCTTCAGAGGAAAATAATTTTCGGGTGCATTAAGCTCTTCGGTATTTACCATAGCATTAGAAGGCGGACAGGTATAAAGGTCCACAAATACATGCTTTAGTTCGTTTTTACAATGTCTGCATTTCATCTGGAATTATTTTTATTTCGGTTATTGTTTTATCAGTTAAGCTGTTTCTTACTATCAATAAATTATATCCCCTGGAAATCATCATCGAGAACCGGCATATTTTTATCTTTATCGGAAATATTTTGCACTTTTTCGGGCCAGTGGATATTTATTGCCGGATCATCATAGCGTATTCCCCCTTCCATACCGGGTGTATAGAAACTGGTATGGTGATAGATCAGTTCAGTGTGATCATGCAGGGTCTGAAAACCATGTGCAAACCCCTCAGGAATATAGATCAGCTTCATATTTTCTTCACTCAGCGTTATTGAAAAGTATTGAAGAAATGTTGGGGATCCTTTTCTGATATCTATAATTACGTCATATACTGCACCTTTAATGCACCGGATGAGCTTTATTTCTGAGAATGGGGGTAATTGGTAGTGCATACCTCGAATGGTACCACTAAGGTTTGTGTGTGAGTGATTAAACTGTACAAATTCCCCCCTATGCTCTATTTGCTGAAATTCATTTTTACAAAATGTACGGGCAAACAAGCCTCTGTCATCCTGAAACGGTTCTGTATCAATCGTGAATGCGCCTTTTAAAGGTGTTGACGTAAAAATCATTATAACAATTCTAGATTCTGATCGAATATACCTTTCTCTATCAAAGCATTCACAACTTGTAGTCTGATCAGAGAGGAGCTTCTGAAATCCTTATCAGCAAACTGAATAGCCTTTAAACCTTCATACAGATCATGTATGGTGGCTCTCAGGTCATAAATTGGCTGATGATCAGGCGCAAAAGCAGCAAACGCAGAAAAGTCAACCTTGTAGGATCGCTTGTCAGGTTGTGCATTTTCATTAATCGAAACATCTACTTCAGGCATGATGGATTTTATTTCCAATGCCAGGTCCCTGATTTGGTAATTCCAAACGTTACTTCCCGCATTCACAACAAGATAATTCGTATTCGCTGAAGTTTTGCGTTCACTAGCCCATATAATGGCTCTACCCATATCACGGACATTGATCAATGGACGCCAGGGTGAGCCGTCACTTAATATAGTAATTTCCTTTGCTGTGTAAGCACCGGCAACAAAATCATTCAGTACAAGGTCAAGACGCAGACGGTCGCTCATACCACAGGCTGTAGCAAAACGTAAACATGTAACAATAAAGTCATCGGCAGCAAGTGATTTGAGATCATTTTCGGTATTGACCTTTGACCTGGCATAGGCAGTAAGCGGATTGACTTCCGAGCTTTCTGTTCGTGCCTGGTCATCAGCCAAACCATAAACACTGCAACTTGACGCAAAAACAACGCGTTTTACACCCTGTTTTTTTGCCTTTTCTGTAATATCAACTGCTGCTAAATGATTGATTTCATCCGTAATTTTTTCGAATTTATTCCCGATGGGATCATTTGATATTGCCGCAAGCTGAATAACTATATCAACACCCTCAAGAATTTGCTCGGGGAATTTCCTCACGTCGCCGTAATGCTGTCTGTTGAGAAAAATCTCGGGTACGTAAGTGTTGTTGGTGATCTGACGGGAAAACAACCCGATATCAAATCCTTCAATTTTTGCATCGGGGTAGGCCCTCCGAAGTAATTTTGTAAGTTCTGAACCAACGTATCCAAGATTACCGGTAATTAAAAATTTCATTTTATATATGCTTAAAGTAAATTATTATTTATTTATCATTCCATACTTTCCAGGGTGCGTCTGTCTCCCAGAGCTTTTCCAGAACATTCCTGTCCCTAAGTGTATCCATAGATTGCCAGAATCCTTTGTGTCGGTATGCAGAAAGCTGGTTCTCATCAGCAAGTGATTGCAGGGGGTCTTTTTCCCAAACGGTCTGATCATCAGATATATAATCAATTACTTTGGGTTCAAGAACAAAAAAGCCTCCGTTGATCCAGGCACTTCTATCGCTCACTACATTTGGCTTTTCTCTGAAATTATCAATGCTATTGCTTCCTTCGGTCAGACTGAATACACCAAAACGACCGGGTTCTTTTACTGCCGTAAGTGTGGCAAGGGTGTTCTCATTTTTATGAAATTTGATTAGGTCAGCAATGTTGATATCGCTCAATCCATCGCCATAGGTCAGACAGAAGGTTTCATCATCAATATAATCTTTCACTTTTTTTATCCGGCCACCTGTCATGGTATTCTGACCTGTGTCAACCAATGTTACCTTCCATGGTTCAACATTTTTACGGTGTACATCCATTTTATTATTGACCATATCAAAAGTAACATCAGACTCATGAAGGAAATAGTTAGCAAAATATTCTTTTAATACATAGCCTTTGTATCCCAGGCAAATTACGAACTCATTCAATCCGTAATGTGAATATATTTTCATGATATGCCAGAGGATAGGCTTATTTCCAACTTCTACCATGGGTTTTGGACGTACTCCGCTTTCCTCGCTAATACGGGTACCATATCCTCCTGCCAGAATAACAACTTTCATAAATCTAATTTTTAATTTTCAAATTTACTTTTTATTTATGTATGCTCTGATACTATTTTATTAATGAGCGATATCCCAAGATGAATCAGTTAAAAAATATAACAAAAGTTAATCATCTGGAATAAAAGTTGCCCCATATTGTTAACATGCTATCCTTTGAATATATATCATTTCCAGGTGTCATTTTGGTGCTAATTCCTCAGTTCTCCACCTTTATTGAGCATTTCCAGTGTTTTGCTGAGAGCGATATCAACGCCGTTTTTATTCCAGTGCGTATCTGTACCGTAAAATAGAATCTTGTCTGAGTTCATAAAGTCATCATACAGCCTAACTACAGAAACACCCTTTTTTTCAAGACAATCATTTATCCGTGGCAACAATTCATTGTATTCATCATCATTGATCAAGGAATGGCATACCGTGTATTTATTAGGGATAGCGATGAATAAAAACTCCATATTGTAATTTGTTTTCACTTTGTTGGCCAGGTCGGCAATATTGTCGCAATAGGTTTCTATATCCTTATCGCTATGGTGGTAATAAAAACTTGAGATTTCATCGTTTACCTGCTTATGCAAAAACAACCAGGGCTGTGCCGTATCTTCCAGGTAATATTTTGGAGTCAGCGGAGAGATAAAGTTAAAATGATCAAACTTAACTGTAGCGATCCAACTATAAATATCTGTGCTTAAAATGCTGCCTTTAAGCATCTTATTGTACATTTCTTCTTCTAAGTCATAAAAGAGCCAGTCCTTTCCTGTAGCAAACTTTTTTCGTATTTCGCTTCTATTGTCCTCATATACTTGATCGGTATGAGGAGTATTGAACCTGATACCGATGTCCCTCTCTACAGTTTCGTAAATCAACAATTTCGGCTGTTTATTGGAAAAATTTTCTCTGCTGAAAGTTTCAAGCGGATAGAAAAAACGTTCGTAATATACCTTTTTGCTTAAGGAATCAGCCAGTCGTTCAGGAAATGTTTTTTGACGGGTAAAATCAAAAAAGCTATCGCCGAAAATAAGTATATCTGCCTCTTTCAGGGAGGGGTGTTTATCAGAAAATCTATACTTTCGTTCAGGAGTAGGAAGGTTCTTCTCCTTGAAATGTTTTATATAATTAAAATAGTACAGCTCACCCCATTTGGTAAATTCCCAATGTTCAGGAATGATTTTTTCTCGCAATATGGAGTTCATAACAGGGAGTGTTCTAACTCCGATCCAAGCATAAAGACAAAGTATTCCTGTTACATAAATGGCAATTCTCAATATATTTTCACGTGTTTTCATAGCACAAAAGAAGGTTATGGTTATTACATCCTTATTTTTTTAGAATTGGAAATAGAGGAAGTCAGCTTCTTCCCATTTGCCCAAAATAAATATGGAAAGCAATACCAATGTAAGTAATACCCAGCGGATGATCGACCAACCACGAGTAATCTTATGTGTTATTTCATAGCGTTCTTCAAATATTTCGTATACCAGCAAAAATCCAATTAAAATAAAAGACAAATAAAAATCAGCCTTAAATTTGAAAAGGTTTAGATTTCCCTTAAAAAAATCGGATGTAAACAGGTTCTTAATAATCACTACAGCATCATTCAGACTATTTGCTCTGAAGAAAATCCAGGCAAATACTGCTAGTAGAAAGGTAATAGAAATCTCCAGCATTGCATGAATGGTCTTTAAACGATCCAGTCTGAGAACACCATTCACTTTATTGCGAATATTTTTAGTCCAGATGGCAAAAATAAGATAGAATCCATGAAGCGCACCCCAAATGATAAATGTCCAGTTTGCTCCATGCCATAATCCGCTGATAACAAAAGTGATAAACAGATTGTAATACCATCTCCACTTTACCACACGGTTACCTCCCAGTGGGATATAAAGGTAATCGCGAAACCAGGTTGAAAGCGATATATGCCAACGCTGCCAAAACTCGCGTATGTTCCTTGAAAGGTATGGCCTATTGAAGTTCGTCATTAAACGATATCCCAATATCAGTGCAGCACCTATGGCAATATCACTGTACCCCGAGAAATCGCAATAAATCTGAAAAGAGAAAAAGAAGGTTGCAATTACGTTTTGAAGTCCGTTAAAATCAGTTACATTATTGTAAACCAAATTTACATATTCGGCCAGTCGATCGGCAATAACCACCTTTTTAAAAAATCCGAATATCATTAACACAATACCATCTCGTATTCTGTTGTAGTCGAAAGTATGGTCCTTATGGAACTGGGGGAGAAGACTTGTAGAGCGTTCGATAGGACCTGCCACCAACTGTGGAAAAAATGAAACATAAAGTGCAAATATCCCGAAATGTTTCTCAGGTTCTTTCTTTCCCCGGTAAATATCAATGGTATAGCTTAATGTCTGGAATGTATAGAAGGATATCCCTACGGGCAGCAGTACATTAAAAGCTGGTACATCGTAAAATATATTCAACTTATCAAATAAAAAGCTCAGACTGTCTCCGAAGAAGTTGAAATATTTAAAAGAGAATAGCAACCCCAGGTTGGTAAACAGGCTTGCAAGAAGTAAAAGCTTCCGTTTTTTCCTGCTTTTTGTTGAAGCCATAAAGATTCCGGCAAAATAATCAACGATGGTGGAAAGAAGGATCAATACGATGTATTTATAATTCCAGCACATGTAGAAGTAATAGCTGGCAATTAACAGCATGATCCAACGATATTTTGGTTTTATTGTGAAATAAAGTGCTAATACTATCGGGAAAAATACAAGAAACTGAAGTGAATTAAATAACATTCTTTGCTTTGTGGAATTTGAGCTCTAAATATATGTATTAATATAACATAGGTAATAATTCTTTATCAAAAGATAAAATGATTTAAAAAAACAGTTTTATTGATTGATCAAATAAGGATGAGCATCCTGCTCAACCTGTTTCTAAAGGTAATCAGAGATGATCGTTTTCCATAAAATATATCCCTGTGCATTTAAATGTATTCCATCGATATGATAATCAGGATTCAATTCATCTCCTCTGATAAACTCTGTAAAAAGATCGATAAAACTAACATCAAGTTCCTGAGCCAGGTTCTTTAATTCCCGATTCAACTGCTCGATATTAGCATTGATATCACCATACGGACATTCAGCACTAACCGGTAGTACACTCTGTATATAAACTTTTGTATGGCTGCACTCCAGCAGGTATTCTACTATTTTCCGGTATTCTGTCAAAGTTTCAACAACTGATTTTCCGTTTTCATTTTTAATGATTATTTTTC